>CAZTAS010000155.1:0-15836 GCA_964611635.1 uncultured Thermodesulfobacteriota bacterium | reverse complement strand
ATTGATTCACTAAAAGCTTTGCTATAGATTTTCTTATTTGAGCGCTTATGAGGTTGACTCCCGGGTGCCAGCGGTCGATTTCAAACAGGCGCGTCGTTGTTCTGCATACGTCATAATCTATTCTGTGGATGTTTTGATATTTGAGGTGCTCCCTCTCATAGATAAGCCCCAGGATATCCCTCGCGCTTTTAGCCAGAACATTTTTCTTGCCGGCAAAGAAGCTCTCCAGTGGATCGATCTTGTTCTCGAAAGATGCCTTGTCATTGGAATCAAGGGGTTCCCAGATTTTCTTTTCCCTTTGATCATGCCATATGCTCTGAGAGCTTTCGCTGGGCAAATAGGGAAGATCAAGAAAAGAGTGATAAGATTCAGGATAAGCGAGAGCCCGGGCTACGTAATTGATCTGCCTCGCGCCCATATAAGGCATATACAAGAATGGTTGTGATGGTCCGAAGTGCATTGTTTCCACCTATTGTGTTGCTTCTGGAGAGTGGTAAGATGTTCTAGTATAAAAATGTTTCTATTTTGTTACCATGGCTGAATGGGGGAAGCTGAGTGCCGATTGTCTTAATAGGATAAGGGCTCAACATATTGAGAGGAACACCCATGTCCTCAACTCAAAGCCCGCGTCATCATTAATGACCGCTACGAGATGTTAATTTCCATAATAACTCTTGAAACTGTTTTGAAAAAGAGGGATCATCTAAAAAATGCCGATATATCAAGGAGTAAGCATATGCTTATCGATCTCCAGGGTCAGATTGAAAGAATTACGTATACCAACGATGAAAACGGCTTCACCATTGCAAAAGTGAAGGTATACGGGCGCCATGATCTTGTCACGGTGATTGGAAATCTGATGGCTCCCACCCCTGGCGAGATACTCAAAATGAGGGGAGAATGGATCAATCATCCCAAATACGGCGAGCAGTTCAAGATCGTACAGTGCAAGACCGCGGTTCCAGCTTCGGTCTATGGAATCCAAAAGTATCTGGGCTCCGGTCTCATAAAGGGCATAGGTCCCATAATGGCCCAACGGATCGTGAGCAAGTTCGGGAAGGAGACTCTGGATATTATTGAAAAAGAGATTGAGAGGCTATCTCAAGTGAATGGGATCGGCGAAAAGCGAATCGAGATGATCAAAAAAGCCTGGGCCGAGCAAAAGGAGATCCGCGAGGTGATGATCTTTTTGCAATCCCATGGGGTAAGTTCAGGCTATGCCACAAAGATATTCAAGCAGTACGGAAGCCGATCAATCGATGTGGTGAAGGGAAACCCCTACCGCCTGGCAACAGATATTTTTGGTATTGGTTTTCTCACTGCTGACCGCATCGCCGAAAAGCTGGGATTCGCAAAAGATTCTGAATTGAGGGCTGAAGCCGGTATCCTCTATGTCCTCAACCAACTGGCAGATGAAGGGCATCTCTATTATCCTTATGAACCTCTCATAATAAAGTGCCGTGAGATCCTTGATGTCGACCGGGAGGTGATTGTCAAGGCATTTGGAACAATAGCCATGGACAAGAGGATTGTCATCCAGGACTTAAACAAGACCAATGAAGAATTCAGAGAAAATAATAAAGCTGTCTATCTGGCCACATTCTACGCTTGTGAAACCGGCATCGCTCGCCTATTAAAGACGCTGGTCAACGCTCCAAAATCCGTCCGTAAGATCGATTCAGAGAGAGCAATAGATTGGGTGCAGCAGCAACTAACTATCAGTTTGGCAATAAACCAGGTGGAGGCGATAAGGTGTGTTCTTGAAAACAAGGTAATGGTGATAACAGGTGGGCCGGGCACCGGAAAGACCACAATCATCAATGCTGTTCTCAAGATCTTCTCCAGGCTGAAAGTGAAAATTATGTTGGCTGCGCCCACAGGGAGGGCCGCAAAAAGGATGAGTGAGGCTACTGGCCACGAGGCCAGGACCATTCACCGGATGCTGGAGTACAGCATTCAAAAAGGGGGATTCCAGAGGAACGAGGATAAGCCCCTGAATTGCGACCTGCTGGTCGTTGACGAGGCCTCGATGATCGATACCATTCTCATGTACCACCTTCTGAAAGCCATTCCTCAGACAGCCACCTTTATCCTTGTTGGTGATGTGCACCAACTCCCCTCCGTGGGGGCAGGAAACGTCCTCAGCGACATCATCGGATCTGGCGCTGTGCCGCTGGTGGAGCTCAACGAGATCTTTCGCCAGGCCAGAGAAAGCCAGATTATTGTCAATGCTCACCGAATTAATAATGGTCTTCTTCCATCATTTAAACTATCCCAGCCTAAAAATGATTTTTATTTCATCCAGGAGGAAGACCCCGAGCAAGTATTGAAAATCATCCTGGAACTCACAAAAGAACGGCTCCCGCGCCGATTTGGCTTGGATCCTGTCGAGGATATTCAAGTCCTCACTCCCATGCACAAGGGGGTAGTAGGAGCGGTGAATCTCAACATGGAGCTGCAAAAGGCGCTCAATCCTTGTGGAGATGAGTTGCTGAGAGGCAACAGAAATTTTAGAGTCAACGACAAAGTAATGCAGATCAGGAACAATTATGACAAAGAGGTCTTTAATGGTGACATCGGAAGAATCGCCAGGATCAACCTGGAAGATCAGGAAGTGATAATCTCTTTCGATGGACGGGAGGTTGGTTACGATTTTACAGGCCTGGATGAAATTCTTCTGGCCTACGCTGTCTCTGTGCACAAATCTCAAGGGTCTGAATATCCAGCCGTGATCATCCCGGTCCTCACCCAGCATTATGTTCTTTTACAGCGCAATCTGGTTTACACTGCAGTCACCCGGGGCAGAAAACTGGTGGTGATGGTAGGCACAAAAAGAGCGGTTGCTATTGCCGTAAAGAACGCCAAGACACAGAAGAGGTATACCCTTTTGAAACACAGGTTGATTTGATTGCCTCTGAGGCAAAGAAAATTCACCGTCGAAGATTTCATTTGACACACTGGCGTTTGTAAATCTCTCAACCATTGTAACGATTGTAAAAATGATGATCAATATTGCGCTCACACGCGCAGTTAATGGGTGCAAGAGTCAGGACTTGATCCATCAAACAGTGTCAGATCCTGGCAATGCTTTGCTCTTTATTTGCTGATGTCCTGACGGAGTACTTCCTGTAATCGAGGACCGAACAATTTTGCGAAACATGTTCGATTTCGTTCAGTAATCGGCAGAGCGTTTTCTCAACTGTGTCATATCGATCTGATTCAAGGTTTTGGTAAGCTTTTCATATCCTACTGTTTTGGAAAGTCCGGATAGTGAGATCTGCAAATTTTGACAATCCCTCAAAATTGTAACTCACCGTATATCCCAGCACGCACGCATCTCCCGCTGCGTCCACTGCGATGCACGGGATAGAGTGCCCTAATGACTGCAGGCAGGATTATACCTCACCAGTATCGGCAGTATTAGTCGCACAGCCGAACGATGGGTTCATGTTTTTCGGCTGGGCGGGTTGCAGCAGCGAAGTCGATAGCCAGTGCCCGCCTCAGTTGAATCAGATGCGCTGGTTCGTGCGCTCTTCTCTCCCGAGACCGGCCACAGCATCATCTACCGGGAAAGCGCGGGAGTCTTTTTAACACAGTGGATGCTTTACATACCGGTGCTGGAGGCGTTGTTTGAGGAGGGCAGGGTTGAGCGCTACTGGGTGCTCATGGAGTACATGATGGAGGGCGGGTACTTCGGCCGCGTCCATTGTGGATTACGGCCCCATCATCAGGCCTGTGGAGTTGCAGACGGTGGCCACCCTGCTGGTGCACGGCGACACGGGAAGCCTGCACATCCCCGCCTGCGAAGCGGGGTTCGACCCTGGCTGGCTCTACTGGTGGGACCTGGACGTGAATTTTACCACCAGGCCTGTGAGAGTCGACGTTGTAAATTACGGCTTGGTTCAATAACGCTCTTGCTCGGAGGCTTATTACCACTGTTAATCATTTTAAGTCTTCACCCTCGCCGAGATTGGCTAGAACCGGTCGCTGGTAGATATACTGTTGCAGATGCCCCTTTTACATTTTTTCTTGACTTGCTTATTTCTCTTGCATATATTGAATATACATCTTCAGACCGAAAAGTTGAATATCATTACTGTATCTGGTGGAACACCGCTCATTACAGGAAGGGCGCCAAGCTCCAGAACCAACGTGCTCATTCCTTATCACTCTTCCATGCTCTTATATTCCTTGCAGCCATGACCTCCGAATATCTGAGTTTCCAAGTCTTCCACGCACGATTTGTTGATGGAGATACCATTGTTGTCAGGGTGCACACTGGCAAGCTGTAGAAGGTGAGGTTCCTTCGGCCCCACGAGCGCACGGGGAGGCCAGTTGGAGGGGAGGGCTTACTTGATTGATCGTGTGGAGACAGCCGCTGGCCGGGTGCTGCGGAGGCGGAAACCGGGGCGAAAAGCGAGGCAAAAGCAAGAATAGGTATACTGTCCTCAAAATTCCTGGATTAGCTTGAATAGACTTACGACCGAGTACGAAAAGCAGGGAGGAAGATGAAGAAATCATTCTTAAGCAGCGTCATGTTGTTCACTGCAGTTTTATTGATTACTGCGGCATTGCCAGACGAGAGTGTTAAAGCTCATGGACCTAGCGGGGATTCGTCAGCCGCAGCGGAGTTAGTCCAAACGGCTAACCAGGTTGGAGAAGCTCGCAGCAAAGCGCTCGAATCACCCTTCTCCGTGATGTCCGTCTTGGAGAATGCCCGCGTGCTCTTCTCTAAGAAAGCTCTCAAGGAGGTTTGAAAGCAGTGGTTGACAAGGAGGAGGTGGTAGATCATGGGATGAATTAATGAGATCAGCAAAGTAGTGGTTAGCAGTCCTTCTCGTGACAAAGGGTAAGTTAAAAAGCGTGGTTTATATCACACCCAACAAGCCGCGTGGAGAAGTGCTTTGAAATCAATTAATCAGCAAACGTAAGACACAGAAGGGGGTCTATCATGAAAAGCTATCAAAAACGCTCTGGTGCTTATTTAATTCTGCTGTGCATTTTGATGCTTGGATCACTTTCAAATGTTGACCATGTATTAGCTTCGCCCACGCAAGTTTATTCTCAAAACTTCCTAAATACCTGTGGGGGTTATGCGCGAGGAACTATAATAGGCTTAAATAACTCGTGGACATGTGGTCATTCGCAAGAGATGGGGGGTTATTGGACTGATTACGCGTGGGCAACCAGCAAATGCAATGATCCTTATGGTTGGTGGATTTACGGCGGTTATTATTCAGAACACAGTTACGTTATGACTCCAAAAATTAACTTAAGCGCCTACACTGGTAATACCTTTAGCCTGAGCTGGGACCATTCCATTCAGACATACCCGGGTGATTCGGTTAGAGTTCAGGTAAGTAATAACAATGGAATGTAGTGGACTGACGTTTATTTCTCATTCGGCGGCAGGGTGACGGCGCCGTATCCATGCTCTGGATACGCACACATGAGTGTCAACCTGAGTTCAGATTACGCAAATGGGGATTTCCGCATCAGATGGCGAATTGACTCTTACGGGAGCCGCTATCATAGCTGCGGATGGTGTGGTTTAAGTGATTGGATAGGTTTCCATTTCGACAACGTAAGAATTGATGCTTACGATAGTGTGCTTCCCAATTTGGTTTATCCACAAATACCGAACGGTGGCGACTACGTGCAATGGTTAGGTCCGCCTTCAACACAGCAGAACGTCACGACTAGCACTTCAGCAGGAAATATAGTCATCCAGTTTCCAGCGGGCGTGGAGATATATAAGGATGGGGAGCCGTACCGAGGAGATTTTTATGCTCCCTATGTCGTTGAGATTCCGGCATCTGATCTCGGCATGCCGAGCGATCCCCAATATCTCCTTGCTCTCGAAATCGGGTTGGAGGATGAAGAGTTGACCTTCTCGGCTCCTGTCCGAATACTGATACCCGGCGAGGCAGGAAGGCAGGTCGGTTGGTCTAGGCTTGGCGTCTTCCACGAGATTACCACACAATTGGAGGCTGATGACGGATCGCTATTGGATTCGTTGGGTGTTGAGGATGGCTACCTGGATGTAGGCGAAGACCTGGTCATCTGGACAAAGCATCTGACTATTTTCGTGGTCTTCGGTGATGTTCCGCCTGCTCAGGACAGCGACGGAGATGGGATTCCAGATGATACTGATAATTGCCCCTCAACATATAACCCCGACCAGGCTGATGCCGACGGGGACGGATACGGAGACGCGTGCGATGTCTGCCCCCTTGACCCGGATAACGACATCGATGGTGACGAAGTTTGCGGCGACATAGACAATTGCCCAGACACATTCAATCCGGATCAGACGGACAATGACAGCGATGCCTATGGCGATGTCTGCGATCCTGACGACGATAATGATGGGGTGGATGACATTTCCGACAATTGTCCTTGGAACGCAAATGCTGACCAAGCTGATTTTGACGAGGACGGCATTGGAGACATGTGTGATGATGACATCGATAATGATGGTGTCCTGGGGAGTGATGACCAATGCCCCTTTACCAGTCTTGGTGAGGTCGTCGATGGATTCGGATGCTCGATTGCTGACTGGTGTCGATGTGACAGTGATTGGAAAAACCACGGGGCTTACGTGAGCTGCGTCGCACGCACTTCAGAGAACTTTCTAACTGATGGCTTGATTTCCGAAGCGGAAAAAGACGCAGTGGTCTCAACGGCAGCTCAATCAGAGTGTGGAAAAAAATAATAGATGAAGGAGGTTGCATCAGGAGGTTCTGCGGGTTCGAGGGGAGGCCTCTAGGGGCCCTTCTTGAACCCGCATGCTCCTGATAGGTGAGGGTAGAGCATTCTGCCCTATGGAGGCGATACAATATCTAACACATCGCGCCTTCGGGTTGTTCGGGGATGAAACGGATTTTTGTTAATGCCTTCACTCAGTAATATTCAATTGGTGAACTAAGGAATATCTGAGTAGTCGTAGGTGCAATTTTGATTGCACATGAGGCTTGTTGCTCTTCGCCTTCATGATGGGTTTTCTTACCTTCCTTCTTTGATACACGTTTAAAAACTGGTATCTACGATCAGGCGTAAATATTTTTACTGCAGTCAAGTGTTTCCAAAGGCTGAGTCCTTCAGTGTGAGAATCGACTGAACAACTTCACCCGCACCGCACCGTATGATATAGGTGCTTATGAGTATGGCTCGCAACCTGTTGATACTCAAGGGGCTTCACCTTTTCCAGACATCAAGGTCAACGGCTCAAATGGTCCAATTTCCGTCTCGTCAGACACTCCGGTGTCTATTACTATTAGCCTTAATCCAGGCAATTATGCGTCTCAAAATGCAGATTGGTGGTTAGTGGAATTGACGCCTGCAGGCACCATCAACTATTTTGATCCAAACACGTGGTCGATGGTTGAAGGCCTTGTACCCACCTATCAGGGTCCTTTATTTGGCTTTGGCAGCTATCAGCTGTCGGCTTTTTCTGATCTTGCCCTGGGCAATCACACCTTCGGTTTTGCAATTGATATGGATATGAACGGTTCGCCTGATATCAGTTCCCTTTATTATGATATCGTGGACGTGGAAGTAGTCTCTGGGGTGGGTCCGGCCAGATCCCCTAAACGATCGGGGGCAAGTCTACCAGATCAAGGGACGGGATGGGGCGGTTCATAATGTAGTCGAATGGGACAAATTAGCTCAATGTTTGGGACAACTTTTCTTTCTTAAAGGGTTATATTTAATATAACATTGTTTATTTAATGGGGAAAGAGGGCAGATTTCCGGAGTAATAGGGAATTTCGAGTATTCTAAATCATTGCGCATAGTTCACTCAGTAATCGTCAATCTTTGCGTCTTGGTGAAGCTGAAGACTTGTAGGCGTATCGATGGATTCCTGACTTTCCTGGTGTTACCTCAAAATGTCCTCCGTCACTTCTTCTTTCTGATATATTTTTAAAAACGAGTACTTACGACCCTCCTTTTTGATCTCCTTTCGCCTCCCTGGATGTGCCTTGCAGGGTCATTTCACATCTCTTGGTTCTTATGTTTTCTCGGATATCCGAGAGAATTACGGTTTATATCAGTGTATTTCTCCAAGTTTTCTTCTACCATGAATCCCGACATACCCCGAAGACTGCGACGCAGAGAAATGTGAAAGGAGATATCACCATGACCATAAAAGAAGCTATTACCATTTTCAGATACCATCAGTGATCCAGCCTCAAGCTAAGAACCCTGCAAAGCTATCATCACCCTCTCCAAAGATTTGAAACCCAATTCGCCGATCGGTCCTTTGATTCACTCGGCCCCGATGAGATTTACCAGTTCCTGGAGAATTTGACAGAGAACCTTTCCAGATCCACCCGACGTCTTCGATATGCCCAGCTGAAAGCATTCTATAATTTCCTCGTGGACAAGTACAATCTGAATATGAGAAACCCATGTAATGCTCCTCTGTTGCGCAAAGCCTTCAAAGCCCCCAAGCAAGTAGCCCGGAGGATTCTGGATAGGGAGACAGTGGAAGAGCTGATCTACAACACCAGGAATTTCAGAGACAGGCTGATGATTGAGCTTCTGGCCCGCTGCGGATTGAGAATCGGGGAGTGATTAAAGATCAAGGTTTCGGATGTCTCTGATCCAAAGCTGGTCTTAAGACAACCCAAATCAGGGAAGGAATCCGAGGTGGCTTTCATGCCGGAACAGATTGCTAAGCGGCTCCACGAGTATATCAAACAAAAAAACCTCTCCCCTGAAGACCGGTTGTTTCCGATTTGCTACTCCACCGCGAGGGCATTGATAAAAAAATTGGGAATGAGACTAAACGTCGTTCTCACCCCCCATGATCTTCGGAGGTATTAAGCCACTTATGCGAGCCGGAATGGAGTGCCCTTGGAGATTGTCTCCAAAGTCATCCTCCGGCACCAGGACCTAAAGACCACTCAGGCATACCTGGGGAGAGTACCTGAGTCTGAGGCCATCCGTTGGATGGATATCCTTCATGGGAGATAGGACATTAACATTATGAATTATCGATAGAAATCCTCAACCTTTGGGGTATGTTCCAATAAATCATTGCCTAACCGGCTACCCATTTCAGGGGATTTTGAGAAGAGTCCCATGGCATGTTGCTTCCTGAAATCGTTATTCTGGAAATGTTCTTTGCTTTTAAAGATTACCATTGGTAATTAGCAGGGGGTATTCGCTGTTCATTCCTTTAGATCTGATTCAAGGTTTTGATATGCTTTTCATATCTTACTATTTTGGAAAGTCCGGATATTGGCAAGCAAGCGCGCCGCTGGGTATAAGCTGCACAATCTGGCCTTTTACCGATATTGTGTTATTTATCGTTAGTGACGGTTCTTTCATAGCGCCTGCAAAGCATATTGGGCAGATCAAGGCAGGGGGAAGGCCCCTCCAGGCGGCTTGGGGATCTTCCGGAGGGGTCCCGAATCGACGGCTATACTTGGGGATGAAATGGTGATTCAAATAGTGGGTGGCCTCGGAGGACTCGACAATCCTGTATAGGGGCAGCTCGGCCACAAGCCTGTCTTTGAAGGCGCCGTTGATTCGCTCGGTTCTGCCACGGGCCTGAGGTGAATTGGCAAAGATAAGATGGATGTCCAGGTCCTGCATGGCCCGCTCGAACTGGGTGGGTTTTTTATCGGATTGGACCATATGGAGGCCTCCGTGGTAAGTGGTGGTGAACTGGAGGCGCAGTCCAGATAAAAGACGGAAGTCCGTGTTTCAGGAATACCTCAAAACATACGCCAAAAAAGGCATTGAGGTCTTCTTGTTTCTGAATAGCTCCCCTAAGAGGCTTACCGGTGGCGTCATCATTGCACAGGATTAGGGAGGAGCTCTCCGAACCGAACCACTGATGGGTGCCGTCAACAAATAGCATCTGGCCTTCCCGGGCACAGCCCCGGCCCCTGGTGCGATGGGGGACCATTTGCGAACTCTCATGCCAGTTCCTGGGGCCGAAGCCACAGCCTCAGGCTCTCTCCGATTGATATGGATTCCCTGGTCTTCGGCCAGAATCTCCGAGAGGTGGGAGAAGTTGAAATCCGGATATCTAGTTTTAGCCAAGTGGATCACGTGGTGCCGTAATTCAGGGGGGAAAGGCATGGGGAGGCCGTCGCCCTCTGGAGCCTCTTTGTCCATTGTGACACCTCCTGTCCTGGAAGTGCTCTGTTAACAGATTTCAAAGAGGGATGATCATAATCACATTGCAATTAGGGGGTGTCACAATCATATTGCATTAACACGGCAAATTTTGACTTGACAATAAACCGTTATTATGATCTTTAATACTTAACTCATCCCGTTTTGCATGTTGTCGGTTGGCTCAGGAAGGATTTCAGGGTGCTCAGATGCCCATCAACCTTCAAGCTTTGGCGCGACAATGATAAAAGGTTACCAGAAGTTGCCGATACAAAGCCTCCGTGGGCCATGCAAAGACCATTGAGGCTTTTCCCTCTCGGTCTACAGACAAATTTCCATAGAGGTTAGCCAACAGTAAACTATAGCAGGAGATAAAAATGAGTGATCACTGTGAGGTGCGGATCGGCGAATCAATCTCAATTCTTGTTGTTTGGGGGCAATCTCTCTGTGAAACCGATTCGCTTCGCTCGCGATGCCGGTGTTTTTAATGTCATCTTATTTGAGTCGTTCCTATAGATTATGCCATTGGGATTCTGATAAACATGATAGTCTACTGAAGAAAGGGGGGAAATTATGGATCAAAAAATTATCGACGTGTACGATGAATACACTCGCAACTTAATAGATCGTCGCGAATTTATGAAGCAATTGTCCATTCTGGCTGGTAGCGCTGCCGCTGCCAATGCTCTGCTGTTTTCATTAGAAAATAACCATGCCGAAGCCGAAATCATTCCAAAAAATGATGCCCGCCTTCATACGGATTATATTAAATATCCCGGTGCAACAGGCGAAGTTCGCGCCAATTTAGTAAGGCCGAAAGTGGATGAAAAACTGCCTGGAGTGGTTGTAGTTCATGAAAACAGAGGTCTTAATCCATACATCGAAGACGTTGCCAGGCGCGTGGCTTTGGAGGGATTCTTAGCCATTGCTCCAGACGCTTTATCACCGCTCGGTGGAACTCCAGAAGAACCCGATAAAGCTCGATCGCTGATCCAACAACTAGATAGACAATCTACAATACAAAATTATCTTGCTGCGGTAAGGTACTTAAAGACGCATCCTGTATCTACGGGAAAGGTGGGATGCGTAGGCTTCTGCTGGGGAGGGGGAATGGCAAATCAACTCGCAGTTAACTCTCCGGATCTGTTAGCTGTGGTTCCTTTCTACGGCATGCAACCTGCGTCTGAGGATGTCCCTAATATCAAGGCTTCTTTACTTTTACATTATGCTGGTATTGACGAACGGATTAATAAGGGCATTCCGGCATTCGAAGCCGTTCTGAAGAAGGCATCCGTGGATTACAAATTATATATGTACGAGGGCGCTAAACATGCCTTTCACAACGACACAAACTCTGCCCGATATAACAAGGAAGCGGCCCAACTTGCCTGGCGGCGTACGATTTCGTTCTTAAATGAGAAGCTTAAAAAATAAAAGACACTACCGCAACATTTAGGCGCGTTTTGTTTTGTAATTGGCAGTTTCAAAGGATCATTTACCCAGGCAGCATTTCTTGTACTTTCGCCCACTGCCACATGGACACGGATCGTTGCGACCCGTTTTGGGGCTTGCCTGTGCACCCTTGGTCCGTGCCAGCGGCATTTGTCGCTCAATGGGCTGCTGGCGCCATAGGGCTGATAGCTCTGCAACGAAAGGCTGGCAATGGGTGAAGAAGCGTTTATAGCCCGCGCACAGGTAGTTGAGTCCCGCCTCGCCATCTGGCGTATGGATGATGCGATCCTTCGGACATCCTCCATGACACATGTTCCGGACCCCGCATGTCTGACAGTAGCGGGGTAATGTATCCAATTTTGCCCGCCCGAATGCTCTCTGCGCGGGGCTTTCTAATAAATCTACCAGCGGAGTCTCCTGGATATTACCCAGACGATATTCCGTTTTGACGAAGTGATCACACGAAAAGAAGTCTCCGTTGTGTTCGATGACAGGAACGTCTCCGCAGGTCTTTCGAAAGATACATAGCGCATGCTCTTGCCCTAAGGCAGTTCTGGCCACTTCCTCGAATATCTGCACCTTGACCCGCCCGATATCCTCGCTCATCCACTCGTCAAAGATTGTGCAGAGGAAATTGCCTAAAGCTTCGGCCGGCACAGTGCGTTGGCTGACACCGCCTTCCTCCTCTGGCTGCGGCTCGACCAGGGGCAGGAACTCCACGTATTTGGCCTTGATCTGCTTGAAGAACCGGTAAATCTCGGTGGGGTGCTGGACGTTTTGTGCGTGAACCACGCAAAGTATATTGCTCGGGATTCGGTGCTGCAGTAAGAGTTTATACCCGCGCATCGCTTGCTTGTGGGTGGGATTCTGGCCCTTGGTGACGCGATAGCTATCATGCATTTCCCGCGGACCGTCGAGGCTAAGCCCCACGGCGAAGCCCTCTGCCGACAAAAAACGGCACCACTCATCATTGAGAAGGGTTCCGTTGGTCTGAATGCCGTTGGTGATGCGGCGGTTAGGGGGGTTATGCTTGCGCTGCAGCGTCACAATCTTGCGAAAGTAGTCGATACCCAGGATAGTCGGTTCCCCACCATGCCACGAAAAGTCTATCACCGAACCGGGTGAAGCGTCGATGTGCTGGATAATGTACTCCTCCAGGATGTTGTCGGGCATACGAAAGGACTCGCCCTTTGGATAAAGGTGTTCCTTTTTCAGGTAGTAACAATAGTGACAGTCTAGGTTGCAGATGGGGCCAATCGGTTTAGCAAAAACCTGAAATTCGCGGGAAGCTTTGGCCATTGCTCAATACCCAATCTCCAGGTCAAACCTCATATGCCGCTTGACGCGATAAGGATTTACTTTATCTGAGAATATTATAGTAAAAAAACGTTGTGGGTCAAGCAAGAAGGAAGCACCCTTCCCTGGTTTCCAGGGTGCAAGAATCGCCGGGAAGCTGGCCATGCGTTTGGAAGGGTCAAGGAAAAACTGCAGGACAAACTCCACAGCCTCGTGAAGGTTGGGGCCTGAGAGTTGCCCCCAAAAAAAGTTTGAAACGCTCCTTTAATCTCACCTCAAGACTTCCCGGAGGGAACGGATATCTTTATTATGCCCTCAAAGGCCCATGACCCGCTACAGAGCAAAAAAAACACCCGCGAAAATGCCCCCCGCTTAAGCCTAAATAACCCTTCTGCCCCAAATCCCCATGATAACAGCCTCTTTACCCAGATGGCATCGCATGAAAAGCAAGAAGTAACGGAATTGCTGGATTTGACGCTTATCTCTTTACATCTACTACAAAATGGTTCATAATGCCTTTCTATGAGTCTCCCCATTAAAGAAAGGCAGATCACCATGTTTCGAGAGAAGTTCAATGAGTTTCTGGACCCGAAGCACGAGCTGATGCGTGCCAGCCGGATGATCCCCTGGGATACCATTCATGACGAGCTGTCGTGCTACTACAGCAAAAGGGGAAGGCGGCCCAAGTTTATCAGGCTCATGGTAGGGCTGCATATCCTCAAGCACAGCTACAACGTCTCGGACGAGCAAGCGACGCAGTACCTGCATGAGAACGTTTACTGGCAGGCCTTTTGCGGATTTGATGAGCCGCAGCCCTCTGGGATTCAGCAACACCGACTGCCTGTAAACACAGTGCAAGCCGAGCCAAAAATGCGTGCACCGGGGAAGTCGCATTTGCCATTCAGGTCCTCGGTGCGTTGTTCTGCTATGGTTAGAAACAAATCAAAGGCTAAAAAATTTTCGGTTTACATTTGATTTCTTGAAAACGGTAACTCCAGAGTGAACGCGAAAATGTTCACCCTGGAGTTTTTCTCTGATCAACCAGACAGATTTTCAATCCACCTCAATGCTTCTGTATCACTGACTTCCCAAGATATCGCTGAGTCGTTGAGAGATTGGCATCTCAGTGATCTTTTGCTTGGTAACAAATTTATGAAATCCCTGGCATCTTTGATGTAGGCCTGGTTCTCAGCAGACCGTCCTTGACAGGCATTAGGTCAATGCGTTAGAGTAGGTAAGGTTGAGATAATGCCGAAACTGGTGAGCAGAAGAGCCTGTGATTCTGGTGGCAACCAGAAAGATGGCCAAAAACCAGACCTATAGAGGTTTTCGGGTCTTATTAAAGATGGTATTGGCCATTACCCAAGTCTGATGTCGATAACTCGTAAAGAATCATGGTTAAGGCTCAGAATCCATTTCCGCTCACAGGGCCGGATTATTCTATGGGATTTTTCTAAATTTAATTTCAATTGGAGGTGTTGACATGAAAGGTAAATTCATCTGTTTCATCATTTTTTCCTTCTTATTAGCTCTAGCTTCATTAGAAAGCTATACGTATGCAGAGGATGGTGTTACCCAGGAATCCATCATTATCGGCATGACCGGGAATATGACGAGTCTAACGATGCCCGAAGAAACCCTGGGCATAAAATTATACTTGAAAGAGATTAACGATAAGGGCGGTATCAATGGCCGCAAATTTAAATTTATCGAATATGATGACAAGAATAACATGAAACTGGCAGAGGAAAATCTGATAAAGCTTATTGAAAAGGATAAGATTTTTGCAATACATTTTACAGGAGGAACCCCAACAGCATTGATGGCCATGAAATACTCGATGGAAAAAAAGATACCTTTCACTTTTCCTCATCAAGGAAGTGATTCTCTGGCGGGGAAGAAATACGTCTTCACGAGCTATCCTTTTTACAGTAAAGAAATTGATATTATGATGAATTTTCTCATTAAGACACGAAAGTTTACACGTGTCGGATTAATATACGCCGATAACGATTACGGGAAGATATTTTTGGAGGGAGTCAAAAGGAATTGTGAAAAGTATGGAATTGAGATGACAGGGGCTGAACCTCTTAAAGACCGAGATCCTAAAGACACCAGTAAAGAGACGTCTAAGTTGAAGGCGAATAAAACCCAAGCTCTTATAATGGCCCTATATGTGAAACAGGCCGCTGCGGTATTGAAAGAGAGGAAAAAGATTGGATGGGATGAGGTTACATTGGTATCCACGGGGCCTTTGACCGATGAGAAGTTTTTAAACGTGGGAGGAGGACTTGGGGAAGGGGTTATTGGTATGTCCCTATATCCTGACCCTGTCAGAAGCATGAAACCAGCCATTGTTGAGTATCGTAAAATCCTTGAAAAATATTACCCTGGCCATGAACCTAATCGATATAATCTCTATGGTTATCTTTATACTAAACTATTTGTGGAAGGGATTAAAAGGGCGGGGAGAAATCTCACAAGACAAGGATTTATCAAGTCAATGGAGAGCATCAAAAATTGGGAAAGCGGTATAATACCCCGGGTGAGCTTCTCGGAAACGGACCATCATGCTCAGGATGAAGGGTTCATCGTTGAATTAAGAAAAGGGGTTTTTGAATCCCTAACGGATTGGATTCGAGTTGAATAACATCAATGATAGATTAATCTGCACCATACCTCAACCAGCCGACAATTTCTAGATCTGCACTGCCCAGCAAGAGGCCACTGCTAATAAACCCATCTTCTCTTCAAGACGCAAACTATAATAATCAAACCTCATAGTCAGGGTCAGAAATGGCCCTGTTTTTCAGGTCTACTATATATTGTGGAACCGAAATAAAAACAAAAATTGATGATGGCTGCTATTTATCTGGTATTTTCAACAGCCATAAAAAGTTTAGACTCATTTTCGACAGTTAAAAAATTATAGTTCTTTGAAATCAATATGATACGAG
>CAZTAS010000154.1:0-15971 GCA_964611635.1 uncultured Thermodesulfobacteriota bacterium | reverse complement strand
AATCATACCCCATAGTATATTATGTTACGCTTAATATGTCAAGTAAGTACTAGATTCCACACTTGATTTGCCTGCAACAGAATCATAATTGTCGAGAAACCCTTCAAGTGAACATTCAGTATGATGCAATCCTCATTCCCAGAGGGAAATCATTAAGCATTTTTTATGATGCAATTTATAAGATCTCACGAACCGCTGCGAAAACCTCGTCGAGGCGGATTGAGCGTATGCAAACGGGATCTGGACATTGGCGGCGGTAGCATCCAGAGCAGGGCAAGGGGAAATGGAGGATGCGGGAAGTGTTTCCATATGGGCCGTTCCGCACCGGGTCGGATGGGCCGAACAGAGCTACCGTTGGGGCACCCAGTGCAGCTGCGATGTGGAGCGGCCCGGTGTCGCTCCCCACGAAAAGGCGGCCTCTGCTTAATAGTGCTGACAACTGACGGATGTTGGTAGGGGGTGCAAGAAAAACGCCTCGACCGGCTCGGCGGACAATCTCTTCGGCCTGGCGGCCTTCCGATTCGCCACCCCATGTAACAACGACGGAAAAGCTCAACTCATCCACTATGCGCCGCGCAAGGGCCACATAGCAATCCTGGGACCAACGCTTAGTTGGCCACGATGCACCTGGGTTGATTATAATCGGTTCGCAATCCAGCCCTTTCAGCCGGGAGAGAAATTCTTCAGCATAACGTTCGTCTTCTCTACGAAGAATGATTTGGAAACGCCGATCAGGATCAATAATGCCCAGTGGGCTAAGCAGTTCCAACTGTTGATCCACAATGTGTGTGCCTGGCTTGGTCTGGACATGTAGATTGTTGAACCGGGCGCTGAAAGGTTCCCGACATAGGCTCCGATGATAACCAATTCGGAGTCGAGCCCCCGTTATTCTGGCAATGAAGCCACTTTTGATAAGTCCCTGGAGGTCCAGTGTAAGATCATATTCAGCGCTCCGCAGTTGGCAAATTTTTTCCGCCATTTCCCGCAAAGCCGAAAGGCCTTTCCGTTGACGCCATCTTCTTGTTCGGAGGATAAGCATACGGCTCAAGTCCGGGTTATCCTCAAGAATTGATGCCGAGGTCTCTTCCACGACCCAGTCTATCTGGGCTGTCGGATAAATGGATCGGAGCGTGCGCACCACCGGCAACGCCATGACCACATCCCCCAGGGCACTGGTTCGAATCAGGAGAATTTTCCGGATATCTCTTATCATCCTGATTCCAGCTTTTTACTTGCCTTATTAAACAGCTCAGTGGAGGAATGTTCTTTGGGATCGCCGGTAATGGCAATGCGGCCGCCATAGGACAAAACGGTCTGCCTCTCGGGGACGTTCTCTTCCGTGTAATCAGTTCCTTTGACGTGGATATGGGGGCGTAGGCTCAGAATGAGACTGCTTGCATCTAAATTGTTAAAGGGAACTATATAATTCACACATCTGAGCTCTGCAAGAATCTCCATACGTTCGGACAAAGGCATAAAAGGGCGACCCGGCCCTTTGATCTGTCGGGCGGATTCATCGCTGTTGACAGCCACAATCAGGATGTCTCCCAATGCTCTTGCATCGCGTAAATAACGGATGTGCCCCACGTGCAGCAAATCGAAGCATCCATTGGCAAAAACAATGGTCTTGCCTTTTCTACGTGCTTGCTCAACCTTGGGGATCAAATCTTCCAGGGAGGTTATCCGGGCGGGCTCAGGAGGTACAACCGAGTCTCTCACGAATGTCCCTCCATATCCGAATTCACAGCAGCGCGTAACTCATTGGCACTGATGGTGGCCGTCCCCCTTTTCATCACAACTAGGCCACCCGCGATGTTGGCCAGCAGCGATGCATCGACCATATCAGCCCCAGTGACCAGTCCAAGAGTGAAGGTAGCAATCACCGTATCACCTGCGCCGGTCACGTCGGCGATCTCGTCAATCCCATGGATGGAGATATGAACTGTAGGTTTATGGGGTTGGAAAAGAGCCATTCCTTTTCTACCGCGAGTGATAAGGACTCCATGGGGGTGCATTGCTTCAAGAACAGTCCTTCCAGCTTTTTCAAGCGTCCCATCGTCCAGGCATATTCCCAATGCAGCCTCAATTTCCTCCTCATTGGGCGTGACAGCGGTGACGTGATTGAACTTGAGAATGGAGCGGCGGGAGTCAACCGTAATAATGCCGCTATCCTCACGAGCCATTTGAACGATCTCTTCACGGAGGGCATCATTGATTGTGCCCAGAGAGTAATCCGAGACCAACAGGGCGTCCCACTGTCCGCGAGTCCGCCGCAGCTCTCCAAGAATGCGCTCATGACTGCTGGCCAGAGGTTTACGCTCAGGTTCGCGGTCGATGCGGATGACCTGCTGCTTGGTGGTGTTTTGCCCTCCCGCCAGGATTCGGGTTTTAGTGGTTGTAACAGCACCGGGCTCAATAATTATATTGCGCGTATCCACGCCGCTTCGAGCTAGGATCTCAATTAATCGAAGACCAATTTCGTCATCGCCCACCACCCCCAGAGGGATGGGATGCGCCCCCAGTGCCTTCAAGTTTGCCACAGCATTCCCGGCGGCCCCGGGGGCGAGCATTTCTGAATCATATTTCAGAATCAGCACGGGCGCTTCGCGAGATACCCGGGAGCTCATTCCAAGGATGTAGCGATCTGCCGCCAGGTCTCCCACAACCACAATCCTCTTACCCGCAAATTGCCCGAGGATCTCTTTATATTTCCTCTGTCTGTCCATCCTTATAAACTTTCATGCGGGAGCTTTTCTCAACGCTCCGCTCGACTTATTTCGCAACAGAAGCCTCATTCCCAGCAATGAAAACGCATCTTTGATACGGATACCTTAAGGGTTTTCAGGCTAATGTTTTAACTTTATTTGATATTCCACAGCACGCAAGACATCATCAACTGAGATGGCCTGCATGCATTCAAGGTTGCGATCACATTTTCGTTTCCCACATGGCGAGCAGGGGACATTAGCCTGTATAATAGAGCATGGTCCACAGTAGGGCGCGGTGATGCGCGGATCGGTGGAACCAAATATGGCCACCACCGGTGTTCCCACAGCAGCTGCAATATGCATTGGGCCCGTATCGTTGGTCACAAATACCCGGCAACGTTCAATGGCTGCCGCCAAAATCTCCAGGGGGATTTGGCCCGCCAATGTGACGGAAGGCTCCTGCATCTGTCTCCTGACTTCTTCCACTCTACTTGAATCGCCTGAGCCGCCGAAAAAGACCACAGAAGCTCCAAAATTATGAATAATGAGGTCCGCCACCCGGGCGAATCGAGAAGAAAGCCATATTTTTGCAACACTGTTCTGAGCTCCGGGGAGAATGCCCACCAAAGGCCGACTCGTTTTGACGCTATTTTGTTGAAAGATCCGCGCTGCCCGAAGGCGTTGTTTATCATCAACCGTTAATTTTGGTGAGGATGGGATAGGCTCCATCCCCAGGGCCCGTAGCAATTCCAGATAGTATTCCACCATGTGGAGGGAGCAAGCCCTCTCATCTCTTTGTAAGGAATGGGTTAACAGAAAACCTCGACAATCCGATTTGTAGCCTACTCGCGCTCGGACTCCTCCCAAAAAGCTCAATAGTGCCACTCGAAAAGAGTTAGGCATCAGCAGCGCCAGATCGTACCCTCGGCTGCGGATAGAAGCTGCCATACCAAGCAATGCTCGGTATCGTCCTTGTGTCTCGTAGGACCAGACATCGTCCAAGGGCGGATATGCTTTCAACAATTGGGCCACCCATGAACCGGTCAGTGCCTCGATTCGTGAATGGGGAAATGCCTCCCGAAGCCCATTAAGTGCGGGCAAGGCCATAACAGTATCCCCGATCCAGCTAGGCATGAACACAAGGATCTTGTCATACCTTGGCGAATCTGTTTGAAGTTTTTTGAGAACTTCGCGCGTCAAATCTATGTACCTGGTCCATCAAAATTCACTTGTCTAGGGGGATGGCCTCGTCCTTTAACATCACGGGAATATCGTCCTTTATTGGGTAAATAAGCCGACACGCCTCGCAGACCAGCCCGTCCTGCTTCTCATTCAAGTGGATTTCCCCTTTGCACTCAGGGCAGACAAGAATCTCCAAAAGCTCCTGGCTAATAGTCATTTATACCCTCCTGGAAATACAGTATGTGTATGATAGCCCGGAAAAGCTGAAAGGTCAATTTTTTTATAATATCATTCCAGTATCTCAAGCAAAGTTAAATGATATTGAGGTCATGGGAAAGGAGTGTCTGGAGCTTGGAACCTTAAAAAAATGATACTTAAGTATGCAATCCCAATTGTTAATAGCGGCAATCCCAATGGAACGAGTCATGGTCATTGAGATGTGCGGCCTCTGCACTGGTTTTCTGGCTGGGGAAAATTCTCCGGCCTCGTCTTCCATCGTCGATGCATCCATACCCATTGGTTAGGAAATTGTCGAATATACCGCTCGACTATATCCATGCAGCATTGGGTGACCCGGCGAATCTCTTGTTCTCTATCCTCGGATGGATTCGCCATGATGGGTTCTTCCACGTAGACGCGATGATGACCATTATCATCCCGTGCGATAAACACCGGTACTATGAGTGCTCCTGAGACTAGGGCCAGTATGGCCGGCCCACGGGCTGTGTATGTGGGCTGATTGAAGTGATTAATGAAAACACCGTCAAAATATGAATCCTGGTCCATCAAGATGGCCAATATCTCTTTATTACGAAGGTGTCTAAGCATATGTACAATTGGCTCATCGCGAAACACCATAGCCACTCCTGCGGCCGAGCGACTCCGGTAAAGAAGACGATCGATACGGGAATCCCGAATCCGGTTGACAACAACCCGCATAGGGAAACCAAGGGCTGAGGCTGCGCAGGCCAAAAGCTCCCAGTTGCCCAGATGGGCTGATACGACGATAACTCCCCTTCCCTTTTCCAGAGCACGCATCAGCCGATCAAGGTTATCAATATGGAGATACTTCATAAGCTCATATTTCTTCCCGTAGAACCGGAAAAGCTCTATGGCGCTGTGTCCAAGGTTTCGAAAAACCGCCCGCACCAGACGCTCCCGTTGCTCAGAACTCCATTGTGGAAAAGCTATTTCAAGGCTTTGATTTGCCCGCATTTTGTTCTTGCGCGAGCAGTGATACCATATTCCTGCCAGGATCTCCCCCATTCGATATGCCAGGGCCTCTGGAAGAACGACCACCAATCCGCGTGTTATCCAGATTAAAACGAATAGAAAATGCCACTGAATCCAGCGTCGGATCGATTTTAACCGTTTTTTTTGAGGCCGAATATATTTTTTCGAAAATTGTTCCATGGGAAATTATTATAGGCTCGTGCCAAATTTCACTTAGCTTAAATGCGAGTGCTTTCATTAGCTGCCCGCCAGGCTGCATTGATGGCCGAAGCCGCATCCAGGAGGTATAAAATGGACAGCGCGGTCTATTATCGAATTCTTTTTCAGGTTAAACTAAATCCCCTTATCGTTCATATTCTTCTATGCGTTCCAATATGAAACTCTGGAATGCCTCATGTTCTATAACTTCCCGTTCAATTGCTAATGCGAGAAGATTTGAAACTCTACCTGCCAATTTAACCATGTCTTTCTCGGTAGTGATAACATAATCGGCCTTTCGGGTACTGTCCTCGATTCGGGGCAATATCCTGTCAGGATAGTGATAATGATCCGGAAACAAGCAAGAATCGACCACCTGAGCCCCAAGGGACGCCAAGAGCGAGATAAAATGCTCCGGATCAGCTACCCCGGCCACAGCACATACCTTAGCTCCTCGGAGGTCCTGAACAGAGGTCTGAGCTCCCTTTGCATCCACAATGGCCATCACGCGATAACGAGCATGAAAAATGGGTGCCGTGGGGTTCCAGCGACGCGAGGCCAACTCAACCCGACCTGGCTCAAGGCGACCATCCCACTTTGTAAATAAGATAGCGCTTGCCCTGGCCAGAGCTTCAGGCGGCTCCCGCAATGGACCAGCCGGCAGAACGCGTCCATTTCCAAGGCCGCGCTGTGAATCGATCAGGGTCAAATCGATCTGCCTATCCAGAGAAAGATGCTGAAATCCGTCATCCAGCACGATAACATCCGCCCCGAAGCGTTTCACAGCCTCCCGGCCCGGGTTTACGCGATGTCGGCCGGTCAACACCGGGGTATCTGGCAACGATTTGGCAATTAAAATGGGTTCATCTCCAGCCTCACGGAATCCCATAAGAAGGTTATGGCCATCGGACACCACATTGCTCTTCCCGCGAACCCGACCTCGATAACCCCGGCTGATGACTGCCGGATGTCGCCCAGCTTCCCTGAGAATGCGGGCCAAGAAGATAACAGTGGGGGTCTTTCCCGTGCCTCCAATGGTAAGGTTCCCCACGCTTATGACCGGGCACGGCAGACGATGAATCCTCAGATAACCGGATCGATAGAGCTCACTCCGCAGTTTCATCCCTTCAGCATAAAGCCAAGACAATGGGATCAGCAAGGGCCATAATGCCCACTGGATCTTACGAAAGCGACTCCATCTACATTGCACTTTATCGATCATAGGGGAGGTCAATTCTCTTACTTTCTTTTCCAAACAAACCATCATCCTAGGTTTCGCATGCGAAAAGCCATATTCTATAACACGGACTTGCTGGACTGTAACCCTTCCAGCAACGTCTCAGCGAGTGTTGAAGAAGCGCCGCTCTGAGTCTCGATCCATTTCATAGCCCGGCGGACAGATGCGCGAGCATCTTCAGGTGATTCTAAAATTTTTTTCACATAATCCACCACATCCGAATAGCCCCTCACCACACTTGAGGCTCCAAGCAAGCCCAGTTGGTGGGCATTCTCAGCAACATTTTCCACGTATGGGCCGTGCATCAACGGAACTCCCTGGGCGGCGGGCTCCAGTAAACTGTGACCCCCGCCAGGCGGGAACAGGCTGTTTCCTACAAAGGCCACAGTGGCGATGGAATACAATCTTGCCAGCTCTCCCATAGTATCGATAATAACCACGCCATCCGCGCGGGAACCGGAATGGAGATCTGTCCAGTTGTGTAAAGGCAAATGCAGGTCAACTATCTCGCGGCGTACTTCTTCCAACCGTTCCAGTCTTCTAGGTGCCAGTATCAAGATAGCTTCCGGATAATCTCCATGAATTATCTTATACGCCATGGCCAGTTCACGCTCTTCTCCAGGGTGAGTGCTTCCGGCAACCAGCACTGGATCACAGGGTTCCAGGCCCAGCTTCTTTCGAATCATGGAGCGATCATCTTCGGGCACCGTTTCTAAACTATCAAATTTGGTGTTTGGTAAAATACAAAAGCGGTCTTTGTCAGCGCCTGCAGCAATAAATCGATCACGTGCGGGCAAATCTTCTACTGTAATGCAATGAAAAAAATTCAATAACCAGTGGGAAATAGTAGGGAACCTTCTCCATCGCTGGAAAGATCTCTCGGACATCCGGGCCTGGGCCAAAATGGTCATGGCTCCTTGCGAACGTGCCTGGATTAGCATATTGGGCCAGTAGCCTGTTTCCATGACCAACAGTGCCGAGGGCTGGAAACGGCGAACGAACCGTTTCACAGACCATGGATGATCCAGGGGCGCATAGAGAATGGCGTGGGCAAAGGGAAAGCGTCGTCGCGCAGTCTCCATGCCCGCCTCAGTCTGTGTGGTGATCACCAGTGGATGGGAAAGGTTCTGGTTCCGGATAGCGCGGGCCACGGGAAGTAACGCGTTGAGTTCACCAACGGATATAGCATGGCACCATATCGTTGATCGTCCAGGAGGATAATCGGGCGGGAACAATCCAAGTCGTTCTCTTAACTCCGTGTACCTTTTCCCTGTAGCCCTCTTAGCCAATAAGAACATTGGGAGAAGAACGGGAGCCGCGATAATCCATACCATATTATAAAGGGAGGAAATCCCTTTCACGGCGTAACCCTGCTGAATGAAGCATTGCTCCTTTGGTCACCTCCTTCACTCATCATCAAGTCATGTGCCAGCCTGGCCACCCTGAAGGATGCTCCTGGCTTCCCGAGCTTATTTTTAATCTTTAGAAGCTCCTGCCGAATCCAAGCCATCCTGGCCGGATCATCGAGAATTGCCAAGACTTCTCGAACAATTCGATCCGGCGTCATTTGCCACTGGATCAATTCCGGGACAACTTGCTTTTCGGCGATAATATTCGCCAAGCCTATGTGCTTAATAGATACCAGAAGCCGACCAAGGAGATAGGTTAACAGTGAGGTACGATAAACAATCACCATGGGAATCCCCAGCAAAGCAGCCTCTAGTGTTGCCGTTCCGGATGCCACAACAAGAAAATCCGAAGCATGGATGATATCGTAATAATGCTCCTTGAAAACTTTGACTTTTACGTCAAATTTGTCCAGGATATTGCGGAGGTTAGATTCGTCGCAAGTTGGGGCCAAGGGCAAGACAAACTGGAACCGCCCCTCCTGCTGAGACAGGATGCGGGCGGCCTCGAGCATTCTCGGCAACATCGATTTTATCTCGCTATCCCGGCTGCCCGGAAGAAGGCCGATAGTGGTCTTTCCACAATCCAAATTGAACCGCTTCAAGGCTTCCTGCCTGCTCATGGCAGGACTGACCAAGTCGATCAAGGGGTGGCCTATGAACTCCACCTGGACATTTTCTCTATTGTAATAAGGAACTTCGAATGGAAAGATCACTGCCATAAAATCAACTAGCCTAGCTATCCGCTTGACCCTCCCCTCTCGCCAGGCCCAGATCTGAGGGCTGATATAATAGAGAACGGGTATTCCCATTTTTTTTGCTATTCTAGCGAGTCTGAGGTTAAAAAAAGGATAATCGATAAGGATCAAGAGGTCGAAATGAATCGTCTCCAAGGATCGCTTGAGGTGGCGATAAGTGCGAATAATGGCAGGCATTTTCCCCAGTACTTCAGTAATTCCAACTACGGCCATTTCCGAGGCATCGAATGTAACCCCTGGATACAAAGCGCGAATGCATGTGCCTCCAACCCCACTTACACGCACACGAGGATTAAGTTGAAGAAGTGCTCTCAGGAGATTAGCCCCGTGCATGTCTCCCGAAGCCTCGCCAGCCACAATCATAATTTGTGGGGATTGTTGATTCACTGCTTTCTAGAGTCAGAATATGGCCTTGGCGCGGATGGTACTGAATCTCCACGAGCATGTTTTACCCATGCCATGGATTCCTGAATGCTATCAATAATGCGGTTAGCCACTTCCAATGCGCGGCGTCCCTCCACACCCGAGACCTCGGGAGGAGTCCTTGTCGCCACCGAATGGAGAAACGCCTCTATCTGCTCCTGGAGCGAATCAGTGGTGGGGATTCTGCGCCTATCCGCGACGATTCGGGGCATTCCACTTGGGGAGTTTTCTGTGCTCTTACGGCAGATCAGAACTTCTCGCTTTACATAATCAACGGAGAGATATGCATCGGGCTGAAAGATCCGTGTTTTTCTCATCTTTTTATCAGAAATACGACTGGCCGTAAGGTTTGCCATACAGCCATTGGCAAACCTCAGGCGGACATTTGCTATGTCGATGAGCGAACTCAGCACCGGGATGCCGATGGCGTCAATTTTAACTACATCGGATCTTACAAAACTCATAATAATATCAATGTCATGAATCATAAGATCCAGGACAACATCTACATCAGTGCCTCTTGTCTTGAAAGGGCTGAGGCGATGGGATTCAAAAAAGAGAGGGGACTTCAGAATGCCTTTAATCTCGCGAATGACAGGGTTAAAGCGTTCCAGATGGCCAACCTGAAGGATACAATCATTTTTCAATGCTCTCTGAATTAAATAGTCAGCCTGGTTTACCGTGAGCGTCATGGGCTTTTCTAACAGGACGTCTATGCCGCGATCCAGGAAGTCTATTGCAATCTCATAATGGCAGTGAGTTGGAGTTGCAATGCTTATGGCATCTACCATATCGTAAATTTGAGCATGGTGAGTAAAGTCTCGGGCATTGAACTGTTGTGCGGCGGAACGGGCCCTTTCAGGGCGAATATCAACAACCGCCGTCAGATCTGCTTGTTGGCTTTGGGCATACTTAGCAGCATGAAACCGGCCCGAGTATCCCACACCCACAACGCCCACTCGAATTTTTGCATTGCCTTTGTTCATCTTCATATCTTTAAATCAGCCATTGCCGCAAAAAAATCATCGATCAAAATAACAATGGATTGCAAAATGGATGGATTAATACGATTATTCAATTAGTTTGGAATTCTGAACCCATCCAAGCCTCAGTGTTTCTTATCCGTTGAATCTATCAAACAGATCATCAATCAATTCAAGGCATTATGACAAATTTCCATTGGCGGTCCCCAGGATGGAGATGTTTGCCTCATTAGCCAACCGGATCATCTCTTCCCGTTCAAACATCAGAGTTCGGCCGGTCTCCACAGCCAGAACAGAGGCGCCAACCTGTTGCATGGTTCGAATGGTCTGAGTACCCACCACAGGAGCATCAAATCGCATGTCCTGGATAGGCTTGCTTGCCTTGATAACTACAGCTCCGGCTCCACCCAGTTTACCACCTCGCATGATGGCCTGATCAGTGCCCTCGATGGCCTCTATGGCCAGCACGGTGAGGTCCTTTATGACCACACATTGTCCCACGTCGAGATTTCCCATCTCTTTGGCCAGTTTCCATCCGAACTTCACGTCTTCTTTTTCTCGTGAATTTAGGGGGCGTTTGGTCATTAGGCCCGATTCACTGAGTAGAGGAACTATAAATGGAGTATTATCCTCCAAAATGATTCCCTCATTTTCTAGCTCATCAGCTACTGCCCGTAAAATGGCATCGTCTCCCCTGTTTGATAGCCGCCTCCACAGGCTGAGCCCTTTGATATCCACCTGAATGTTAGAAAACATCAGCGTTTTTTTGATCTTGCCCACCATCACCGCACGGGTGATCTTCTCCTTTTTAAAGAGTTTAATCAGCCGGCCAAACTGGCCGATGCTAATCCAATGAATGGTGTCCACATGCTCAGCTAAAAGAGGGGATGTCTGTTCCTTCAAGGCAATGGCAACAACTTCAAAATTATTAAGGCGAGCATTCTTGGCAAATATAATAGGAAATTCGCCATGTCCTGCAATCATTCCGATCCTTTCCATTTACCTACATATTCCTCTTTTAGAAGATGTTATGAATTGAATTAAATGTTCCACCTCCGGGCCATCCAGACCCTCTTTTTCAACCTGAGCCACTGCTTCTTTAAGCTTCAAAGCCGAGCGAAATAATATTCGATAGGTTTTTTTGAGTTTCCGAATAGTTTCTGAACTGAAGCCATGACGCTTCAGCCCTACTATATTCAGTCCATATAATCTAGCCCGGTTGCCAGCAGCGCACACATATGGGGGTATGTCCATAGGGACAGCGGTGGCACCGCCCAGGATCGCATAGCAGCCAACTCGAACATATTGATGAATGGCTGTCAAACCACCGATAATAGCATAGTCTTCAATTTCAATATGGCCAGCCAAGGTGGCTGCATTGGCCATGATCACGCCATTGCCAAGCTGGCAGTCGTGTGCAATGTGGCTGTAAGCCATTATGAAGTTGTTACTCCCCAAAAAAGTCTTCCCTCCTCCCTGGAGGGTACCTCTGTGGATAGTAACAAATTCACGAATTATATTCCCCTCCCCCAGTATAACCTGAGTGTCTTCCCCCTTGTACTTGAAGGACTGGGGAACGGTTCCAATGGAAGCAAACTGAAAAATTTTACAACCTTCCCCAATAATAGTTCTGCCCTCGATCACAACATGGGGACCAATCACTGTGTTCTTTTCAATGGTTACATGCTCTCCGATAATAGAATATGGTCCTACTTCAACCTCCTCGGCCAATTCCGCCCTGGGGTCAACGATAGCTGTCGGATGGATCACGAAATTTTTTCCTCTAATTGAGAGATCTTTTCCTCTAGTTCTCGAATTTTTTTACGCATCTCAGGCAGCCGGGAGAAAATCGCCTGGCATCGCTGCCACTTTGCATGAGGCATTATGGGATATCCCGAAAAGATTCCCTTGGGGGGAAGGTCTTTGCCCACCCCTCCCCGGCCCCCCACGATGGTATTATCTCCAATGGTTACGTGTTGAGCAACGCCTGTCTGACCAGCCAGCACAACATGATGGCCGATCTTTACGCTGCCTGAAATTCCCACCTGTGCGATTATAAGGCTGTGCGCTCCAATTACACAGTTGTGACCAATTTGGATCAGATTGTCCATCTTTACCCCTTCCTGAATCCATGTCCGACCCATGGAAGCCCGGTCAATGGCATTCAGGGCTCCAATTTCAACATCGTCGTCAATCTGAACGTATCCCGTTTGAGGAATCTTAAAAGCATGATTTCCTTCGTCCTTGACGTACCCGAAACCATCGCTGCCGATGATTGTCCCCGCATGGATGGTTACCCGGCGCCCTATTCGCGTATGGGGATAAAGAACTACACCCGGATGCAAAATGCTTTGTTCTCCAATGACGCTATGATGACCCACATAAACGTGAGGATAGAGCGTCACACCATCTTCGAGTTCTACCTCATCCCCCACGAAGGCCAAAGGGTAAATCGAAATATTGCCACCCAGGCGGCAACTTGCTCCAATGTGCGCCAATTCCGATATTCCTGGAATCCGCTCTTCTGAAGGGGCAAACAGCGCGGCGCATCTGGCATAGGCTAGATAGGGATTTTCCACCACTACGAGATTATTATTAAGGTGACGATGGGCAGGGGAAACAATGAGGGCAGCGGCTCGGCTTTTTTCTGCTAAACGCAGAAACCTGGAGCTGGCAACGAACGAAATCTCCCCCTCCCGCGCTTCATCTACGCCGCAAATCCCATGAATTTTAATGTCGGGGTCTCCCAGCAGCTCGCCCCCGAGGTGTCTAGCAATCTCTCCAAGAATCAACTCTTTCATGGGTTTTCAAACTCTTATTCTTTGTTGGCTCTTCCCTCTGCGATAAAGCAGAGACATAAACAAGAATTGCAGAGCATTCATCGCTTGGTCTTACTATAGTATGCGTTATAGCGCCGGATCAGCTCATCGGTGATATCAATGGATGCCGGGGAATAAATGATAATGCTCTTGTCTCTGTGGACTATGAGGGTGTATCCCCCTTTTTTCCCGATATCTTTGACAATTTGTTCGAGTTCTTTCAAAATGGGATTCCGGAGATCTTTTTCGCGCAGTTTCATCTCTTCTACAAAATCATTATATTTTCGCTGAAACTCCCTATTTTTAAAAGCAAGTTCTCGTTTTTTTTCATTCAGGGCCTCAGGGCTAAGCATAGTCACTTGTTTTTCCAATTTTTCCTGGAGGCCCTTTATTTCATTTCTCTGTTCAATCAGAATCTTCTCTTTACCTCTAAATAATTTCTCCAATTCGAGTTTGGCGTCCTTCCCGGCTTCGCATTGATCAAGTGCTTTCTGAAAGTCAACCACCCCGATCCGGACGCTTTCAAGCCCCTGAGCCGGAATAGAAAAGATAATCAGAAATAGGATCAAGAATGGTAATAAAAGACGTTTCATTTCCGTACTCCTTTTATTAATTTTAGTAAAAAGACCATGGAATCGGAACTAACTTTCAGAATGTCGCCCCAATGCTGAACTCAAAATTTTGTTTTTCCTCTCCTGGCAATGGATCGAGGACTCGACCCCAAAAGAGCTTGATCAAACCAATGGGGGATAGCCATCGAATCCCCACACCTGCGCTGGCTCTCAGCTCTCCCAGATCTTCAAAATTTTCATAAGCATTGCCCATATCCATGAAAGTAATAAAATAAAGATTCGCCTTTGGGATGGCCGGGAATATCCATTCCAGCGTCAGGACAACCTCTGAGTCGCCGCCTATTGTATCACCGGTGGCAGGATCCTTTGGGCCCACATCGTATGGCCGAAACCCCCGTAAAGTACCAATGCCTCCCAGGCGGAACCTCTCAAAAATAGGAACTTCTTCCCCATTGTAACCATAAGCGTATCCGAGAAGGCCGCGCAAACGGATGGAACCCGCAAAAGGCAATCGATAGTAATAGTTCTGATCCAGGAGGTACTTTGCAAAGAAGAAATCTCCACCGATTCCGGCAACCTCCATTGAGAGATCCGTAAGCATTCCCTCCATAGGAATAAACACATTGTCCCTCTTGTCGCGGATTATTCCAAGGGTAATACTGCTGGTTACACCGGATTTATAGTGTTCAAGTCCATACAAATTCTTTAATGTTTCTTCGAAACTCGGGTCTATGTCAAATAACTCGGTGTCCTCGTACCTGTAAGAGCTTCTGAGCCGGACATCCTCTGCTATGGGATAGCTGGAAAAAAGGTAACCTCCATTCCCTTTCTTAGTATAATTTTCATACGTTCTTTGTTCCTTAAAGAGAGCAACACCAAGTCTCAAATCCGTATCCAAAAAATATGGCTCGATAAAGCTCAAACGATAATTTTGACGTTTACCGCTGAGTTCACCTTTTAAAGAAACTGTCCAGCCATAACCCATAAAATTTCTTTCGGCAATTTCCGCTAGTCCAATAATTTGGTCTTCGGAGCTGTAGCCGGCCCCGATGCTGAAAAATCCTGTGCTCTTTTCCTCTACGTTTACATCAAGGCGGAGTTTATCAGGTGTGGATGCTTTTTCTTTTTTAATGTCAACCTTATTAAAGTAACCTAAATTATTGAGCCTTCGTAGGCTTTTTTTGATCGGTGTGGCCTTATACAGATCGCCCTCTTGAAGCAGCAATTCCCGACGGATGACCTTATCTCGCGTGCGAGTGTTTCCGCGGATTATAATTTCCTCAACGCTCACCTTTTTGCCCTTCATAATCTTCAATAATAGGTCCACTCTGCGCTGCTTTGCGTCGAAATGAGTGCTAACGTCCACATCAGCAAACGCAAAACCCTCATTTGCATAAAATTCTTTAATCCGCTCGATTTCTTCCCTTACCTTTATCCTATTAAAAATATCACCGCCGCCCAGCAAGGAATTTTTCATCAACTCGCTGACAGGACAAATCAGATCGCCCTGAATACTCATGCTTCCAATGAAAAACTGAGAACCTTCTTCTATGGGGATATTAACAACGAGGTGTTTTTTCTCTACTTTGACTTCGGGATCTCCGACACGGTGCCGAGCAAATCCGTGCATCGCATAAAAATGGCTGATTCGAGATATGTCGTCACGCAATTGTTCTTTCTTGTAAGAGCCCGAAGATGTAATCCACCAAAAAAACCCTTTTCCCTTTGTCTTCATGACTTTTTTGAGATCGGAATCCGATAAGCTTTTATTCCCTTGAAAAAGGATCTGGGTGATGAAAAGCCTGGGATTCTCTTTGATTTGAAGAATTAGCCGGACCCAGTTTTCTTCTTTATCGATGGATTCCACCCTGGGTTCAATTTGGACTTGATAGTATCCTTTATCTGTATAAAGAGTTCGAATTTTATCGATATCTTCATTCAAAGTGGTTTGATCAAATATCTCATGGGTCTTGAGTTTTATAACGGACTCAATATCCTTGGTATCGATGTTCTCATTTCCTTTCATCACAAGAGCCCTGATGGTGGGCTTCTCTTTCACTTTAAAAATCAAAGATACCCCATCAGGAACCGGGATTTGGTGGACGATGATATCTTTAAAAAAGCCCATCTTATAAACTGTGCGGATATCTTCCTGGATTGTGGTGATGGAGAGGGGACTCCCAACTTTGCTCTTAACTTTTTCGAGTATCGCATCGGCATCTATGCGCTTGTTACCCTGGATACGTATATCAGTGATGATTTTCTGAGGGATAATCCGGGCGCGCAAGGTCTCAACCACTTTATCGAGTCTTGCGATAAGGTCATCTGGATTTTTCCCAGTGAATGAGTATCTCTCCGCGGGAAAATCTTTTTCTATTTCCAACAATTGTATATCCAGGCTTATACGCTGACCGAATTGGGAGATGCTTCCCCAAAGGACATAATCTGCCTC
>CAZTAS010000153.1:0-16060 GCA_964611635.1 uncultured Thermodesulfobacteriota bacterium | reverse complement strand
GCTTTTTCTTTATTCAGTTTTCAAAGAGCTTTTTTCAAAGCGCTAAAGTGTTACACTTCTTGAGTCTAGAATTAGGGGTCCTGTATGCATATTCATTAAAATGATATTTAATTTTTAAATTATCCAATGAGGAACAGGATTTTGTTGTTGAACCAAGAATTTCTTACTCTTGTGCAAGCTTCTAGGTATTTGAAACTCTCTCGACCCCGAGTGAGGAAATTGCTGGAAAGTGGAGAAATCCGTGGACAAAAGCTAGGCCGCATATGGCATGTGGACGCTGTGTCAGTAGAGGATTGGTCAAATCTACAGGGAATCAAGTCGCAGCTGAATACTGCTATTACAGGCATTCGATCGAAAAGTATGGCACCTTCGAGGGCTCGATCCATCCTGGAGGCGGCTCGTCTTTACCTTGAATGCATGGATATCGACCAGCACCAGGGACGGCAGCAATTGGAGCTGGCAATGCTGATCGATGAGCTCGCCCATCTTCTTGCTTCTGCTGACCCATCGAATTGAACTTGGCGAATAAGTATTAGCATGAAGCCAGCGTTTTTAATATAGAAATCTCCTTTTCCAGATACCCGATATTTTATGTTTATCCATAAGCAGGAAAATATAGGCTGGTTAGCCCGCCTGTCGTTTATAAGCCCTCGACCTGCAGGAAAAGGCAAGGAATAAGATTATTGAATAATGGCATAAAATGGTGTATAAAATTCTTGACAAAAACCGGAGTGCATGTTAGACAAAAAAAGAAGGTAAATGATAATAACATGTGAATTCTAATCCAAGGGACATCCTATAAAAGCCGGAGAACGGAGTTCCGGCTTTTGTTGCGTGAGAGGAGCGGGATGATTGAGATTCGGTTTCACGGTCGTGGTGGTCAGGGTGCTGTTACATCGGCGGAGCTTTTGGCGTTGTCAGCGATTGAAGAGGGGAAATATGCGCAGGCGTTTCCTAGTTTTGGCCCGGAGCGGCGAGGTGCCCCGGTTATTGCTTTTGCCAGGGTCAGCAGTGAGCCGATTCTGATTCGCTCGCAAATTTATAACCCCAATATTGTTGTTGTGCTGGATCCTTCCATACTGCGTATAGTCAATGTGACGCATGGCATGAAAAACGGCGGTTTACTGGTGGCCAATACCCACCATAGCCCTGAGCAATTGGCCAGTCAATTCGATCTTCCCCTCAATGTGGCTGTTGTTGATGCAACGCGCATTGCCCGAGAAGAGTTGGGACGGCCCATCACCAATACTACCATGCTTGGGGCGATGCTCAAAGCCACGGATATTCTCCCACTTGATTCATTTTTTGGTCCTCTTAAAACACGATTCGGCCGTATCGCAGACCGGAATATTTCGGCATTAAAGCGAGCGTTTGATGAGACCAGGATGCTTCAATCAAGCAGTTGACCCTCTACTCTGAATTTCAAAGAGGTAAGGAAGCATTTATGGCATAGACGCTTGCGCAATAATGAGTATCCGTACGGCCAGGCCCCGTGACAGATAAGAAACTAAACATTCTGGAGTATAAGGAGAAGATTAATGACGCTGCCAGGATGGCGAGATTTGGAATTGGCTTGTGTGATAAGTAGCCCGGGAAATGCAGCAGAATATCGCACTGGTGACTGGAGATCCCAGCGCCCCATATGGGATAACGACCGCTGTATCAAGTGCGGCATCTGTTACATCTTTTGCCCTGACATGGCTGTTCGCCAGAGAGAAGACGGGTATTTCGAGGCTGATCTGAATTACTGTAAAGGATGCGGCATTTGTGCTCGCGAATGCTGGACAGGTGCGATCCATATGGAAGAAGAGGAGGTGGATTAATGGCCCGGCGCGTTGGAATGGAAATCTCGCTGGGAATCAGCGAGGCTGTGAAAGTTTGCGATGCAGACATTGTGGCAGCTTACCCCATCACCCCCCAAACCCACATCGTCGAGCACCTCTCCGAGTTGGTCGCCGATGGGGAACTGGATGCCGAGTTCATTCCAGTGGAATCCGAGCACAGCGCCATAAGTGTTTGTATCGGAACTTCCGCAGTTGGCGCTCGCACATACACAGCCACAAGCGCTCAGGGCTTGGCTCTGATGCACGAGATCCTTTTCCTTGCCTCGGCCATGCGGATGCCCATTGTCATGACCGTCGCTAACAGAGCACTATCGGGCCCCATCAGCATCTGGAACGACCACAGCGATATCATGGCCGAGCGGGACATAGGATGGATCCAGACTTTCGCGGAAAACGGGCAGGAGGCGTTCGACCTGACTGTGCATGCTTTCCGGGTGGCAGAGGATCCTGAAGTTGCATTGCCCGTCATTGTCAACATTGATGGGTTCGTTCTCAGCCATGTCATCGAGCCTTTCGAGATCCTGGATCGCGAGGAAGTGAGCCGCTATTTGCCGCCCTTTGAGCCTCGCATCCGCCTGGACACCAAAAATCCCGTCACAATGGGGCCAGTGGGGATACCGGACATTTATACCGAGGCAAAGGCCCAACAGGAATATGCCTTGCAGCAGTCTAAACTGATAATTGAGCAGGCATGGAAGGAGTTCGGCGATCTGTTCGGCCGATATTATCATCCTTTAGAACTGTATCAAACCAAGGATGCCGATGTGGTTGTGCTCATCATGGGCAGCCTTTGCTCCACCGCTCAGGTGGCCGTGGATGAGATGAGGGCCCAAGGAATTAAAGTGGGCCTAGCCAAGCTGCGGTTGTGGAGACCATTTCCCAGGCAGGACATACTGGAGGCTTTTAGGGGCCTGGACAAGTTGATAGTAGTTGACCGCTGTCTCAGCTTTGGCGGAAGGGGTGGTCCTGTGGCTTCCGAGATCAAATCGGCACTTTACGGCCGGCCCGATGCGCCTCCGGTGGTCGAGTACATAGCAGGATTGGGCGGCCGAGACGTTAGAATAGAAGAATTCCAAGACATGGTTAAACGGGCCATGGAAGAAGAAAGCGCCACCCAGGAATATCAGATCATAGGAGTACGGGAATGAATACCCTCTTTAACATCTATGCTCCACGGGTGCTGCCGCGATGGGAGCAGTTCTCTTTCGGTCACCGGGCGTGCCCTGGGTGTGGGGAAGTGCTGGCCTTGCGTCTGGTGGTCAAAGCAGCTGGACCAAATACAATCGTATCCAGCGCCACCGGCTGCATGGAGATTATCTCCTCCCCTTTCCCGCATACGGCCTGGAAGATCCCATGGATTCATGTGGCCTTCGAGAATGCCGCAGCCGTGGCCTCGGGAGTGGAATCAGGTTTCAAAGTCTTGCAACGCAAGGGCAAGATTCCTCCGCAGAAAATATATTCTTTAGCCATGGGTGGAGACGGTGCTACCATGGACATTGGGTTACAAGCCCTGTCAGGCGCTTTGGAGCGAGGTCACGACATGCTTTATGTGTGCTTTGACAACGAGGCATACATGAACACGGGCATTCAGCGCTCCTCAGGCACGCCATACGGCGCCATGACCACTACGTCTCCCCCGGGAAAGCTCAGCATCGGACAGAAAACTTGGAAGAAGGATCTGCCGGCTATCGCTGCGGCCCACGGGGTTCCTTACGTCGCTACCGCAAACCCCAGTTACCCGTTCGACTTGATGGAAAAGGTAAAGCGTGCTCTGGAAACTCACGGCCCGGCTTACATCCACATATATTCTATGTGTCCCACTGGCTGGCGCTCAGCTTCCGATATGAGCATTCGGCTGGGGAGGCTGGTGGTACAGACCGGTATTTTCCCGCTCTACGAGGTAGTTAATGGGGAGCATTCCTTGAGCTTAGATATTCCCCCTGAGAAGCTTCTTCCGGTGGAGAACTATTTCAAGTTCCAGGGAAGATTCCGCCATCTCACCCCGCAAGATATCCAGAAAATTCAGGCCCGGGTTAGAAGAGAATACGCGCAGCTATGGGCAAAAGCGGGAAATAGCTAAAAAGCGTAATAATCCGGATCAGCCTCAGGGCTATTGATTCATTTATAACTCACCATATTCAAGCCTCGAGCAGTTGGGGAGGAAAAGCATGTCAGGAAAACAGAATCACTTGGAGGCCATCCTGGCGCAGTACAATTTCAACCGGTCTCACCTAATCGGGATTTTGCAAGACGTTCAGGCCAGGGAAAGATATCTCCCACGGGAGGCCTTGGAATATATTGCCCATCGATTGAAGATACCCGAGACAGAGGTTTTTCGCCTGGCCACTTTTTTTACGGCTTTCAGTCTTAAACCGCGAGGACGCTATACCTGCCAGGTCTGCATGGGGACGGCCTGCCATGTGCGTGGTGCAGAGCGCCTTTTGGAGAGCCTAAAGCGTGAACTTAAAATTGAGCCAGGGGAGACAACCGAGGACAAGCGGTTCACTCTAGAAACGGTCAACTGTCTGGGTGCTTGCGCTTTAGGTCCTATCGTGGTGGTGGAAGGCGAGTACCACGGACAGATGTCATCGTCCAAGCTACCTCGAATCCTGAAACAGTATGAATAAGGAATGTGGATCATGAAACGTATAAGCAGCGCCGAAGAACTGGAAAAAATCCGACAAGATTTGGTCAGCCAACGCGATCCCCAGCGGGTTGTGGTGACCGTGTGCGGAGGCACCGGTTGTCACGCCTATGGGTGTGAAAAAGTGGCGGATGCCTTCATTGAAGAGCTGAAGAAAGTTGGCAACGGCGTGGATTTTCGATTCACAGGATGCCACGGTTTCTGCGAGATGGGCCCTCTGGTTGTCATCCGGCCGCAGATGATCTTTTACAAGCGCGTTCAGGTGGAAGATGTGTCCAGAATCATCAAGGAGACGGTCCAGGAAGGGCGGTTTCTGGAAGATTTGCAATATGAGAGTCCCACAACGGGAGAGAAATTTGTCAAAGAGCACGATGTACCTTTTTATAGTCGACAAAACCGTCTGGTATTCGGTATGAACGGGATTATCGACCCTACCAGTATCGAGGACTATATTGCCGCTGGAGGCTATGCCGCCATGGCAAAGGTTCTTACGGGCATGAAGCCCGAGGAAGTTATCGCCGAGCTCAAGGCATCTCGACTTCGGGGTCGAGGTGGAGGCGGTTTTCCCGCGGGAATCAAGTGGGAGTCGTGCCGAAAAGCCCACGGAAACAAACATTATGTCATCTGTAATGCCGATGAAGGGGACCCCGGTGCTTATATGGACCGAAGCCTCCTAGAAGGGAATCCTCACAGTGTGCTGGAGGGAATGATTATAGGTGCCCACGCTATTGGCTCAGAAGAAGGATACATTTATGTTCGTAATGAGTATCCCCTGGCCGTGAAGAACGCCAGACTGGCTATTAAAGCCGCTGAGGAATGGGGATTCCTGGGAACGGACATTCTTAGCTCTGGTATGAATTTTACCGTTTACATCAATCGGGGAGGAGGAGCCTTCGTATGCGGCGAGTCTACAGCCCTGATGGCCTCACTGGAGGGCCGAGTTGGCGAGCCCAGAGCCAAACACATTCACACCGTCGAGAGCGGGTTATGGGAACAGCCAACAAACCTTAACAATGTGGAGACCTGGGCCAATGTCCCCTTGATCATCAACAAGGGCGCTGACTGGTATACCAAAATCGGTACCGAAGCCAGCAAAGGTACTAAGATATTCTCCCTGGTCGGCAAGGTAAATAATACTGGCCTTGTGGAGGTCCCCATGGGGGTGACCCTGCGAGAGATCATTTTCGACATAGGCGGTGGCATCCGCGGCGGGAAAAAGTTCAAGGCTGTCCAGACGGGTGGCCCATCGGGCGGCTGTTTGCCAGAGTCGCTGCTTGACCTGCCGGTGGACTTTGACCAGCTCACGGAAGCAGGCTCAATGATGGGCTCCGGCGGCATGATCGTTATGGACGAGGACACATGCATGGTGGATGTGGCCAAATATTTTCTCCACTTTCTAATGGAAGAGTCGTGTGGGAAGTGCACATCATGCCGTGAGGGGATCAAGCGCATGCATGAGGTGCTGACCCGCATCACAGAGGGCCGCGGCCGAGAAGGAGATATAGAGCTGCTGGAGGAGCTTGGGGAGGTTGTGGCCGATGCCTCCCTTTGCGCCCTGGGTGGCACAGCACCAAACCCCGTGCTCAGCACCGTCCGTTACTTCCGCCCTGAATATGAAAGTCACATTCGGGATCGAAAGTGCCCGGCCGGAGTGTGCAAGGAACTGATTACTTACACCATTTCAGAGGAGAATTGTACGGGCTGCCATCTGTGCTTCCGCAACTGCCCCGTAGACGCTATCAGCGGCGAACCCAAAGAGACACACGTCATTGATCATAACATATGCATCAAATGCGGCATGTGCCATGAGGTTTGCAAGTTTGACGCCGTACTGATTTCATGAGATCGAGGACACCATGAGCACCATCAAATTTACCATTGACGGGAAAAAATTGGAAGGAGCCTCCGGCGAGACTATCTTGGAAGTGGCGCGCCGATACGGGATCGAAATACCATCTTTATGCTATAACGAGGAGCTGAAGCCATACGGCGCCTGCAGGCTATGCCTTGTGGAAGTAACACGCAACGGCAGATCCCGCATCACCACCTCCTGCACATATCCAATCATGGAGAGGATCGAGGTTGTTACAACAAACGAAAAGATTTTGCGCCAGCGCCGCGTGATCCTGGAGCTAATGCTGGCTCGCTCTCCTGAAGCCCCGCTCATACAGAAAATGGCTGCCGAGATGAGGGTCAATGAGCCTCGATTCGAAAAGGGCGGAGATAACTGTATCTTATGCGGGCTTTGTGTGCGCGCATGCGAGGAGGTGGTGGGAGTATCTGCCATCGGCTTCCAGATGCGTGGGACCACCAAGGAAGTGGGTATGCCGTTTTACGATGCCTCAAAGGTTTGCATTGGCTGTGGGACCTGCGCTTATATTTGTCCCACAGATGTCATTGAAATGAAGGATGATGGTGATATCCGCACTATCTGGAACAACAAGTTCGTTCTCCGGGCCTGTAAATCCTGCGGCATATACTGGATTCCCGAGAAGCAAATCAAGCATATCTGTGAAATTTCCACCACACCAGCGGAATATTTCGACTATTGCCCCGATTGCAGACCCTGAGATGGCCCGACTTGGCCCTGCAAAAGAAATTAATTTTTCTGAATTTCCAATGAGACAGCGGAAGGGTGGGACAATATAACGTCCTGGAATCCTAATAAATCCAAAATCCTTGAATTTTCTGTGAGGGCAAATCATGGGTGAAGCGAGTAATGGAGGCTTGAATGAAAATCCGTAAGCTTTACCTGGGGATAACTATTGTATCAGCCGCGTTGGTTCTTAGCCCGTTAGTGGCCGATGCCCAGAGCATTACACTCGAGTCTAAGAAGCTCACATGTGAGGAGGATCATCTGGCGCTGACTACCAGTATGACCAACAGCCGAGACATCGCGCTCAAACTCAAAGAGGGAGTGCTTTTACGTGGTGAGAATGAGCGTTGCCTCCAGGGCATACAGCATGAGCTTGAGCTTAAGCCCGGGGAAAGCCGCTCCCTTCAGTTTACATTCGATAAAGTTCCGTGTGTTGCGGGAAAATACCGTACCGACCATAAAGTAGTCCACAACTATGTATCCCGAATGGTCGCGCTGGGAAAGTTTGATGAGCTTTTCCGTCAATCCTCTCTGGACGGCATTCCAAAAAAATACCAAAATTTGTTCCAAAACTTCGATGCAGAGGCAAAAGAAAAGTTAATTCGTGTCGTCCGCTCAGGTGACTTTCAATCGCGGCTTATGGCTGAATTCAACTCCTTTATGCTTGAATGCCCTTAATAACCATCCCGCGTTATTGCAGACCTTGACAACCCTTTATACAAAATGGTAAAAAAACAGAATCATGTTCATGATCCCCGGTAGCTCAGCTGGTAGAGCGGGTGGCTGTTAACCACTTAGTCGGCGGTTCGAGTCCGTCCCGGGGAGCCTTAAAAAAATTCAATGTTTTCAATGGGTTATCGGTTAACATCCGAGTTCTTTTCGAACCCATTGAGCATTGATTTAGAAGGCGAATTGGTAATGATTACAACCAGTTCGCCTTTTTTGATTCTTTTGCGACATATCTTTGGGATGTTGGTTAACAGTGCACGTTTTTCTTAATCGGACACAGCGTACAAGGGTCTCTGTCTAGGCGGTAATTTCGGAGTCTCCTTTCAGAGTATTTGCATATTTCTTCGTAGTCGTTTAACTGGATCAGAAATTCCTTCCACTCGACAGATAGTTTTAGTAGATTCATTATTTGGGTAACTCTGGCCCGGCTCAAACCTTCCCCTCTCGCGATTTCGCTCTGTGATTTGAATTCCCCTGTTTCAAGCATTTTCTTCCATTTCATAGCCTTGTGGATGATATGCTGTTCACGCCTTTCAAGATTAATCTGAATCGATGTTGGATGGCTGGTTGAATTTATTTCTTCCTGTGGTTGTCCAAGTTTTCTTAGTACAGCTTTTCTGATGAGATTTTTTAAAGGTTCAACCTGCCAAGAAGGAATAGGTCCTCCGTCTAATACTTCAATCTTGGGCGGTTGTTTCCATATGCCCCAATTCTTGCGGAGAACGTAACCTACCTTCTTCCTGCTCCACTTTGAAACAAATTCAATTTTTGCCATTCGTAATCCTCGGTTACCTATAACTAAAAAATGATCCCAGTATTTGCAAAAAAGTGGGTAACAGGCAACGAGAAAAAATGAGATCAAATTCGTCTCAATACTATTACCGTGCTTTCTGACATTAGCGTTCTTGCCCACGATTTCAAGAAGCGAGGATACAGCACTGTTGTGCCTTCCCGGAAATGACGCGCAACGTTTGCTCCGGACCGAGGAGGAAGCCATACTCAAAGATCAGAAGATCGCCCTCCTGGAGCAGCGGGTATCGAACGTGGAGAAAGAAGGCGATCTCCTGAAGTAGCAAAACGCCATTCAGGACAAGTGACCGACCTATCTAAAAGAGAAGATTAGGTCTACCGGACGGCCTTTGAGAAAGAGAAGGAACTCACCGACCGCGCCCTAAAGCTGGCCGAAGTGAGTAAATCGAAATCGAATTGGGAACTTCTAGGGCTATTAGGAGTTGCCGCTGTTCTCCTGGGCATCCTTATTGCTCGATAGATGACCTTCTTCGTACATCCTTAAGCACATTGGAATGGGCTACTATTCCATTCACAACGAATCGAACACTCGAAGGAAGATTTACCCTAAGCCCCTCCATGACATCCCATATCCGTTCATTGGAGCAATTCCACATGTCAACTTCAACGGTCCACCTGTTCGACAGCAGAGCACACTTGATATTAACAGCTACGAGTCCGCGAAGGTCTGGAGAATTTAATTCCCTACAGGCTATTCCTTCTATTACCGATTTCCGGTGATCCCGAACGTGAAGGAGTGCAATCAAAAAAATTAGTGGTCCCCCTATGGAAATAAGTCCCACGATCAATTTAGCAAAAGAAATCATCAAAGCGGTCATCATAACTCTCCTATTTAGTTCAGTGGTGAATCCCGTTTGGTCGAACCGGGGGCTAGGACTTTTTCCTTAGCCAACAGGGTCCGTTTGGTCTGTGTTCCCCAACGATAACCACCTGGATGTCCATTTTTCCGTACTACTCTATGACAGGGAATTATGAGAGCTGTCGGATTGGAAGCGCATGCTTGGGCCACAGCGCGAGCCGCTTTGGGATGGCCTATGGTCTGGGCAACCTGTGCGTAGGAACGAGTTTGACCGTAAGGGATAGAGCGCAGTGCTTCATACACCCGCCACTGAAAGGCGGTGACCTGTATATCCAGAGGCAGATTCAGATTGGGCTGCTTTCCATCAATATATTTTAAGAGGGCCTTGACATATTCACGCAGTCCGGCCTCATCTCGGCGAATTTCAGCAGCAGGGTACTCATCGAATAGAGCGCTTTCCAAGGGTGGATCGGATTTCCCGATGCTGACTGATGAGATTCCTTTCTCTGTTGCAGCCACCAATAATCTCCCAAGGGGGGAATTGACAATTGTATACCGAATATTCATACCTTTTCCTCCTCGCAGATAGGTGCCGGGTGTCATCCCAAGACGAGCGGATGCTCCTTCATAAAGTCGACTGCTGGAGCTGTAACCGGCTTCATAAAGTGCAAAGGTTACATCTTTCCCATCCTTTAAGAATCCTTTTAACCGGCGCATGCGGCAGGCTTCAGCATACCGCTTGGGCGTAATGCCCATATTGCGTTTGAATATGCGCTGTAGATGATAAGGGCTGACTTGTACATACTTGCCCATGGCTACCAAGGTCAATGGTTCTTCTAATGAGTCGTAATTTTCAATGAAACGGCAAAGACGTTGAACCAAGTTCACTTCAGGGTCCTGATTTATCACTTCGTCCGGCCGACAACGGCTGCAAGGGCGAAAGCCTGCCAACTTCGCCGCTTCAGGCATCCTGAAAAAAACCACTTGATCCTGTTGAGGCCGCCGAGCAGGACATGACGGGCGACAATAAATTTTTGTTGAGTGCACCCCATACACAAAAGCACCGTCAAAACGTTTATCCCGTGCCAATACTGCCTTCCAACGATCTTCCTGGCCAATTGTGTCCATTTTTGTCTCCTTACCAATCTGATCCTATTATATATCATAAGAAATGATTTCATTAGGTGCTATCCGTTTCTTGCGCTCGAATTTTCTTTTCCGATTACAGAGTGAAAAAATACTGGTCAAGCGCGGGCGCACTCCCAGGACCAAGGATGTACCGACCAAAATGATTGCACAGCCGACCAATTCGCTGAATGTGATCTGCTCACCGAGAAAGAGCGCACCCCACATAACTCCAAAAATAGGGATAAGGAAAGTTACCGTGAGTGCCTTGGCTGGACCAACATCCACAATGAGGCGAAAGTAGAGCAAGTATGCCAATCCGGTCGAGCCTAATGCGAGTAAAACTACACACAACAAAACACCTACTGACGGAAGACTGAATGGGGGAACGATGGGTATGAGCGGCAACAAGAGTAAGCTGGCACCAAGTTGGCTGCCGACTGCCATACCAAGCGATGGGGCTCCGGCAACCTTTGCTTTTGTGTATACACTTGCTATTCCATAAAATCCCGCTGCCATGAGCGAAGCACCGACCGACAGCGCCATCTCAGCAGAGAGATCCATTGGACTCCACTCCACAAGCACAGCAACTCCAGCAATTCCCAGGATAAAACCTCCGATTTTTCTCATCGTCAATGAATCCTTAATCCATACAGCAGCGATTACTGCGCCGAAGAGAGGACTGGTCGCGTTGAGAATCGCGGCCAATGAAGCCGTCAGGCGTAACTGCGCTGCAGCAATCAGGGCAAATGGAATTGCTGAGTTAACCGCGCCGATGATTAGGTATTGCCGCCAGCGTGATCTCAATTCCATTGGCCTTTTGGCAGCGCGCACATATAACAATAGTGCTAACCCGGCAATCAAGACTCGAGATTCGGCCACAACAATAGGTCCAAGCACCGGGGCGGCAATACGCATAAAGAGAAACGAGCCACCCCACAAAGCTGAAAGCAATAAAAGTCTTCCTAAATCTTCTGTCCTCATTTGCATTCTCCTTTCCCCACGTTTTTTGTACGTCGACAAATAGCCCATCACACTTACAACATAATTCATGACGAGAAAGGATACTATCCGGTTCTTGCTTTTAAAATTTTTTCAATGAGGGGGAGAAGTGGAGGCAAGATCACCTTAAAGATACATGCTCTTGATGAGTCTTTTGTTGAAGGTAGAGGTTTTTTAGATTTAAGATTCGGTGTAGATTAGAGTTTTAACCATCAGTAACGGAGCGACGGGATTATGGTTGTGATTTCGCTGGATGAACTTATGCCTACGGCGAAAGTAATAACGAGTGAACACAGTCCTCTCGTCGTAGTGTCACCGGAATGATCGTAATGATACTCAGTCTCTGGATGCTGAAATAGAAAGAATACTTTAGGCTCGCTGCGTGAGTTAAATTCATCAGAGGCCTGGAAGAACTTCAGAAAGTTGACAAACGAAGGCTTAATCTGAACTGAACCCCTATATTCTTGGTTTATTTTGAATTTTCTGGAGAAAATCCTCTCCTGAGTTTCCTCTCTGAATGATTTCGGATTTCAATAGGGTCTTCCAATCCCAAAAGGAATCTTTTTGTTTTATCGGGCAACTTGATTAGGTTCATGACCTGAGTCACCCTCGCGCGAGTCAGCCCCTCCTTTACAGCAATCTCCCTTAATGACCCCACAACCCCATCATTCAGCATCTTCTGCCATGAAATGGCCTTATGGATGACATGCTTTTTTGGCCCTTCCTTGACAATTTTTTCCTTCTTGGGTATAGTTTTCTTGCCTGTAAATCCAGTGTAACTTATTGGAATCACAGGCACAATATAAGAGCGTTGATGATCGACCGTGATGGGGAGCCAAAATTAGAACCACGAACCTCCCGAGGCTCGTAGGTTAACGATAGAATAAGGGGAGGCGGGAGGCGAGATGCCCCTGTCTCCCCTGATTTGTTTGCGGGTTACGACAAGGCGAACATGAGAACGGATTCTCTGGTTCGAAAGCGATATTGCCGGGCACGGAGGCAACCACGGGGTTGCCTTCGCTGACCAAAGATATCGTGTCCGGATTCTCTCTTTCTCCGTTTTTCGAGTCGCCTTGTTTAACAGCTTGGTTGCAAGCGGGCGGCCGGATATGAGTTTTATGAATCGGGAAGGAGGAGTCGAATGATAGATTTTTTTAAGCGACTCTTTAGAAGCAAGACCCCGGTGGATGATGGCCGTCGTGAAATAGTGCCGAGATCATCGTCGAATCGCGTCAGCGACTCGTACTTTGCCACTATGTCGCAGATGCGAGAGGCCATTTCGAAGCGAGATTTCTAAGGTGCCGCTCGGCTCGTCCGTGAGAACCTACGGCAGATTCCCGATTGGGTGAAGGAAACCCGTCAGGAATATGGTTCTTTCGACATCGGCTCGATTCCAGCATTACAGCGGGGTGGAATGGTCTGTGCACTAATTGGTGACCACGAAAGTCTTGCCGAGATGCGGCAGATTGTTGCCTCCGTTCCCGAGCTCAAGCTATAGGCTGAAAAGGTCGAGCATCACCATCAGGATCGGCGCCTATTCGAAGCTATCCTGGAAGCGGTTACTGAGCACCCGGGTTTCCTGCAGACCGATGTCAAGGGTCTCGTTGGTGAGACGGACGGGCATCGTGAAGCCAACTTGATCTCTTATCTGGAGAAGGCCGGAAAGATTACGCGGATCAAGGCAGGACGCACTTATAGTCTTTTACTTGCTGGATCAGCGGATGCTCCAGCACCGCCACCCAAGCGGAATGTTGAGTCCCATCGGAAGGATCGGAAGCCACCGAAGTACCACGAGATCGACATCTCGTCCCTTGCCGCGTTCGCCTTTATGGTGGGAGGAAACCTAAGCTGGCCGAGAAAAAACAAAAGTAATCGAGCCAGTGGATCACTTTACGGTCATCGACGCCGATTGGCGAATTGCGTCGATTGAGAAGATTTCGATGGCAGAACGCCCTGATCCGGCTTTTCGCCAAATGCAGCCAACAGACAACGGCCTGCTGATGATAGACGACCTTGGTAAGGCTGGCGGCCTAGGCCAAATCGAGACGGCGGCTCTGAGTTATGACCGGTCAGGCAATTTGGTGGCGAAGGGTCGGTTGCTGCACAGTGTTTACCGCCTTGGGGTACACCCCTGCGGTCGCGGGCTAATCGCCATGTCGAGGGACTGCGTGGCTCATGCTTACGACGAAAATCTCAAAGTGATTTTCGAGACCTCCCTAGCCGAGACACCCGAGATTCAGGCATTGAGGAAGCGATTTGAAATCCGGGACGATCTGCTAAAGAATCACATCCGCTGTGTCGCCCTTTCACGAGATGCACTCCGCTAGCTCTTTACCGTGGTTGATGAGGCTTGGTGTATAGACGCTAGCGGCAGTGGGCTCTGGGGCACCAAGCTACCTATAAAGGAGGGTTGGACGCGAGTTGCCATGCCGAGCGACAGCTTCGGTACAAGTGCTGACGTGGACCGTGCCCTTACCCTTATGAACATGTCTTTTCCATTTACCCCAGAAGACTTAAGGCGGCGCTATCGAGAACTCTCGAAATAATGGCATCCCGACCTAAACCCGGGCGATACGCATGCTGAGGAAAAGTTGAAGGCTTTGAACTCAGCAGCAGAGGTGCTGACCGGTCTTGATGCGACCATTCTTCCTCGCTATGCAGGTACCGCTTTCGTTCGGGAAATAGAGCGGAGGGGGTTCGAAGCTGGCGGGCTCAAGTTCACGATGACCATGGAAATGCAAGTCGGCGAGATCGACGCCTCCGACTGGATCTACGCTGCGAGTTTTGCCGGGAATTCGGATTGGGTCTATCTCGCCGGCTACTCCGGCCGTGTCGTGCTTGTTGACGAGAATGGGGAAGGCGTGCGGGTATACGACATCGGCAGCGTGCCACGCCGCATTGTGGATACCGGTGATTATCTCTACCTGCTGACGGACACGAGACTCTATGTGCTGCGCGATGATGCCCTGCATGCCCTAGTCGACACTTTCGATGGCGGAGAGTTGGTCGTTGCGCAGACCGGCTTCGGGCTCCTCGAGAAGAAGCGCCTACGTTGGTTCCGCGAAGATGGGCACTACCTGGGAAGCGTCGTGTCGAAAGACCCCATTCGCCGTGTGTATTCGGCCGAAAGTGGGATGATCGTTGAGAGCCGCCAGCGACGGGCTGACGTACGAGGTGTTCCCGAGTGGTGGGAGTGACCACCGAGCCCGAGAAAGATTGTATCCTTGTCCGCAATAGCCGCAATCCCGCCCGACCGGATATCAGTTTACGACGACCAAATCTTCCCTGTGAACTATGTTACAGACGGAGAATCAGCTCAGATTCAATCTAGTCTTGGGGATTTTGTCTGGCTATATGACTAATTATAGGGACCGCATACCTATTCTTTCTTTTTCCTTGCCTTTCGCCCCGGTTTCAGGCTCAGCAGGAGTAGGGTGGGCTGTGCCCACCGCACTTCTGTTAATTAACGGATCATTGATAGTGGGCACAGCCCACCCTAAGTTCTGCCAGTGGCTGTCTCCAAACGATCAATGAAACCCTCATCTCCAAGTGGCCTCCCCGTGCGCTCGTGGGACCGAAGGAGCCTTACATCCTCCTGCGCGATCTCCTGGGGAAGGAATTCTCCCCAATCTCCCACCATCTCCAGAAGAGGGGACACCCTCACCATGAGGTCGTCCCGATCCGCCATGTGCGCCGCGGCCCGTCAGCGAATCGGCCCGGCCAGCGGCGCTGGAGATCTTCAAATAGGCTCTTTGCTTCCAATCCAGGGTTGGTCTCCAGTTTCCCTTTCAGCTCCTCCCATACCTCGGCAAACGCATCCTCCCGCGTCCGCCACGTATGCTCAATCCTTAGCCCGCCAGGAAGCTTCCCCAGCCTCAGATATTTGCGGGCTGTCTTCTCATCCATCCCCGCTTTCGCCTTGGCTTGAGCCAAACTCTTCTCGCTCTGTATCAGCTTCATCAGTCTCCTCACCTGCCTGTCCGTGACCATCCAAGCCTCCTTCTCACAAATGCTTGGATAGCCTACCAGGTAACCCAAAAATTCGGGAATTCTAATTGTCGTTAGGCGGGAGTTTTAATTGTCGCTGATCACCGGTTTACTTGTCAATAAAATCAGGTAGTTGCAAAGACGGAAAGACTCTGTATTCTCACCCCCAGAGATGTCATATAGGAAAAATCCGACTGGCAAAGCTCGCTAGGGGTGTGCACCTGGGCAAAGAACACCTCCTTGGCTTCTCCCTCCAGGCCGCGCCAGGTTTTCACCCGACGCTGCAATGTGCAGGAATTGAAAAAAATTTAAGGAAAGTACGAACGGTGTGTATCGGGAGCGCTGAGGAGCATGGGATAAGGCAGGATAGGCCCGACGGCTTGGAATATTATAATATAGACTCCTGGCGAATGAAAACATGGAATCCAACTGGGAGCTATTGTTTTCAATTACCATTTAATTAATACCCTAAACCATCAGCTATGCTGATGGTCCAAGCTTTGCTTTGCGGGTAGGTCAGTTAT
>CAZTAS010000152.1:0-16193 GCA_964611635.1 uncultured Thermodesulfobacteriota bacterium | reverse complement strand
CCTTGAAAGTTTATAGTCTTTCGAGGAGGATTGTAACTTTATAATAATGACATGTTAAGTAGATAATAATATTATACAGTGCGGCCGGACGAGACCTTAAGGACTGAAAGCGGGGCGGCGCTCTCGCTTCGCTCGCCGACCTTGAGCTTTCTTGAAGAGCTCCGGCCGGCCGCGCCATCAGCGCAGAACTATTGGAAAGGGAACTGACCGTTTGGGCATAAGTCGAAAAGGGAGACTGATGTTTTAAAGTTCCATAATGTCATGGCTCTGGTAAGCACTGGTGAAAACATAAATTTACTGGGTTTGTCCAAGGGGTGATCATGAAAAACAGTCTGCTGTGAGACTAGGTCATCTTGGATGTTGCACAATAGATGAATTTTTGAAAACCTAATAAAAAGTTTGACGAAACTCTTGTTTTGTGGTAAGTGCTTTGTGCGGAAACCCATTAAGGTGTAAGGAAAGTGAGGGAGGAACACTCAATTCCATGTCGTACTCAGCCTTGATAACAGGACATGTTTAAAAGGCAAGAATTAAAACAGGATAATCCCATGTAACCTGCCTAAATTAATAGAAAAAACAGGATTTGTTACTTATAGCTTAATAAATATCCTTACTCATCTTTCTATTGCTTTCTATTTAAGATATTTGATCAACATATCCTTGTCCGTATCGATTTTTTTAACGCACTGAGCGCACACTGGTGGCCTATTGATCTTTGACGGCCAGAAGATGGGTAGCAAGAGCACTCAGGGCATGTCGATCCGGAGGCGAACGAAAAACATGTACGCGCTGAAATCGTCGTGGTCGTATGCCTCCTCGGCATCCAGATCCATATACCGGACCGCCGCTTTCACCGAGGCCTGCTTAAACAGGGAATGCTCCACAGCAAGACCGTAAGACTGCAGTGTGGAATCCATCGACATGCTCGCGAGGCTCCCGTCGCCTCCCGCGTTTTGCCCTGCGCCATCGTTCCTTGAGAAAAGGGAGTCGAGAAATAGCCGCGTCCCTTTCCACAAGGTGATCTCCACGCCGTTGAACCATGTGTGTACCTTAGATTCATAAGGAACGTTATCCGGCAGGTAGCTGGCTCTGGTGTTGGCCCAAAGATCCTGATATGTGTATTGCGTTGAAAAGGTGAGCCAGCCCCGTGGAACAAGCGTAAAGCCTGCCCCGTAAGTGCGAACATGGGTATTGGCTATTTCATCAGGATCATCGTAGAAGCCGAAAAACTTGCTCCTTTCCTCCCGGAAAGTAAGAATGCTGGACAGTATCGGCAAGGGGGTCAAACGGATCTGGATGTCGGTCCTGCCCCGGCGCTGGCTCCGATCCCCGATTCCAGAAGGGGATCCCCGGCTAATGGTCTGGGCATCGTCATAATCCACCACAAGCCTGTCCCATCCATACCGGGCCGAGAGGTGGACAAAAGACGCGGGTCTTACGCGCATCCGGGCCCAATAGCCGGTTCTGGTCAGGTCGGCATCAGTGTCCAGAATGTAATCATCGAAAAATCCTCTTCCAGATGTAAAACGTTCGTCGTATTCCCGTTTGGTGCGCGAGAGTTCAACCCCGGCATCGATGGTGGTCCTGGGGATAACGGAGAATCGGGCCTCAAGGTTTCCCTCCATGTTCCTGTCATTGATGTCGCTCCTGTTTTCCTCCCACGTGATAAAAACGTCCCTAGGTGAGAAATGCTGATTGTCGGCCGTTCCCCTTTTCTCCAGGTTCTGATAGCCCAACTCCCCCCTCAGGGTCAGATACTCGAGCGGAAGGTATCGAATCCCAAAGGAAATCGAATGATTATCGATATCCACATCGCTGTCGCCATCAAGCTTAAGGGAGCCGGAGCCGCCGATGGGGTCCACTACCGACTTGTTGAACTCTCCCTCGCCATCCGTTTTCTGAAACCGGTATCCTAGGGAAAGAAACAAGTTATCCCTGATGTTACGGCTTAGCTCCAGGCTTGATGTTGAAACGAACGTATCGGGCCGCTCTGTTCCCTCCTCGGCTTTGATGGTCCCCAGTCCGGTTTCATATCTATTTTTCGTGGAAATGAGGCTCCCCTGAAAGAAACTCAGTTCCTGGCTGAATGAGACGTCCACGCCGGCGATGGTGTGTCGGACAGCCAGATTCGCCACATGTTCATCCGTGTCAACCTCTTGAAATCCGGGGAGGTTTCGGAAAGATAAGAAATCCACTTCTCCCCTTTCCATCAACAACCGATGGCCGTTTTGGCTTCGCTGCTCATAGCCCAGATTTATGACGGGCAAACCCGGCCGGTTCAGTTCGCCCCTGATGTAGGCCCGCCCCCGATCCAGTTCCATCGATCGAGATAATTGATTATCGCGCGGGCCAAAATCGTAAGATTCCACCGTATTATTTCCATAAGAACGATAGGTATTGTAACCTACGTCGAACTTCCAGCGATCGGTCTGCTTCAGGATCACGCTTGCGTATGCATCTTTTTCTGCCACAAGTCGGCCGGTGAAATGCAACAGCCAGTCCTCTCCCAGAACTCTGTCGTAGCCCAGAGATTCAATCCCCCCTGTGAGGCCGTCCTCTCTTTGTTCGAGTTCCTTGAATTTCTCCTCCTGCCCGTCCACCGCCCACAGGACAGCTCCCGAGTCGGCGTAGAAGTAATCTGGATCGAGAGTTTCCTGGCCCAGGGCGGACGCCGCGGCCAGGAAATTAAAGGCGATGATCCACAGACCCAGCTCCAGTATAAATTTTCCCTTCATCCCTTGCGATCTCCTTCCAATATCCATGCGGGTGAATTTTTCTCGCGACCGCTCCCAAACCCCCTCACCACGCCATCTTTCCCTATGGGAAAGGTCATTATGACTATTGAGTGAGCAGAAAACGGCTGAAATTGGACCCGTGGACACGCGTGTGGCAGTCCACGCATCGGGCCGTGGCGCTGATCAGCTCTCTGTGATTGAACGAGCCGATTAGCGGGAAACCGCTTGTCACATGGCACTTGAGGCAAAGGTTCCTGCCGTCCTGGGTCAGAAGCTTTCTTCGAGGCGATCCATGGGGAGAATGGCAGTTCTCGCATCCCTCCTGGACAGCCTCGTGCTCCCAGATGAACGGGCCGCGCACCTCGGGATGGCACTGAAAACAGGTCTCCTGCCTTGAGAACCAGAGTCGGCGGGTCCGTTTTTCCCCGTGGATGTCGTGGCAGGAGGAACAACGGATGCGCCCCTCCATTACCGGATGGCGGTAAGGCAAGCTGAATTGGGCCCGAATATCCAAGTGGCAGTTGAAACATGCATCGGGGTTTTCCCTGAAGATGAACCGGGAGGCCTCGGGACGAACCTCGGCTGCCTTGTCCGCGTGAAGGCTCCCCGCACCATGGCACGACTCGCAAAACCTCTGGCGGGATTCCTCATTGACTGCTAGGGAGCGGTAATGTTCACTTTGCTGAAATCGCTGGGCCAGGGTCTCATGGCAGGCGCTGCACTGGTCGGTTCCTGCCAGTTTGGCCCCCGGGACCGCCGTCACTTTCAGGGGGAACACCGGCGTCTTGGACGGGCAGCCACTCATCAGGGCCACGGCGATCATTATTAAAACAATCCTTGAAAATTCACGACCAGGCTTTAGTATGGACGCGTTCAAGAGACTTCTCATGAGTCTGCTCTCCTTGAGGATTCTTTTCCCTGCACCACTGAGAGGAGAAGACGATCCCGCGTAGATTGGGACGCACGATGTACTCGCATCGCGATACATCATTTATCAATTTGCTGGGAACGGATAAGGGAAGAGACTCGTTCATAAGCAATACCAAGCCTCTTCCCCAAGGATGAGAGAGCCTCCAACGCTTCACGGAGTCCGGAACTGGAAGTCCAAGGCCACCCTGCGATGCGGCTCAGCGTTGGGAACAGCCGTACCCGTCAGCAATTTGTAAGAGAACTGGAGCACCTGAACAGTGTACGCCGTGTTGTGAATACCATAGCTGCCGTCGTTGTGTACGAAGAAATAATTGTAGGCTGCAATGTACTGTTCATCAGTGGGCTCCACCTCGTTGGGCTCCTCCTCGTCGGGTCCCACCTCGATGTGCTCGGCGTTGTAGAAATGGATTCGACCATGAGACTCGTGGATATGTCCTCCACCGAGGCTCTGCTCGATGGCGGCCATAAGTACGTCCAGGAGCCCACGGACCTCGGTTTGAACGCCCTCAACCACTCCATTCCCATCGAAGTCGCCACGGGCATGACGGTCAAAGGTGGTCAGGTTGTGGCAGAGGTTGCAGGCATCAAGGTTCTCGATCCTCTGTCCGTCCACTGTCGTTGCAATGACGAAGGAGTGCTCGCCCAGACGGTTGTAAATGCCCGTTTGATCAGAGAAGGCTTCGGCTGAAGCCATGTGGCAGGTAACGCACTTTTCGTTCTCACGGCTTCCTTCATCCGAGAAGTAGAACTCGATGAAATCCGGTCCGGCGTGGAACGAGTTGGTGTAAGTCTCACCAGGTATCTCCATGGCGTTTGACCCGGCCAGCATGTCCCCTTGCGGTGATCCATGAGGCGCATGGTTAAAGATTGCTGCGGGATCAGTGGCGTCCCGGCGGCTGTTGTGGCAGTTTATGCAGACTGCTGCCGCTCCCACTTCCTCCATCACTCGGCCATTGGGAAGTGAGGCAGACCCATAAACGCGGAGCTGATGAGGGTTAGAGCTGGAATGTGGGTCATGGCACGCCGCGCACGTCTGGGGCTCAGGATCATCAGGCACAACGAGTTCCTCCACACCCCTGATGTCCTGCACAAACCCCTGGGCCGTATGGCACTTGATGCAGCTTCCCCGGTTCGTCCCTTCCACCAGGCTTGAGTGGGGGCCGAATCTGAACTGCTCATTTTTGATGTGATGTGAGCCTTCATTATGGCAGATGCCGCACACGCTGTCCTTGTAATTGAAATCAATGGTGGTGGACTCCCCGTAATGGTCGCCGCCCGGACCGTGGCAGTTCTCGCACTGGATGTTGGCCAGGTTGGCCAGCGAGGGGTAAGTATTGACAAAGCTCTGCCAGTTTCCTGGCTCAAGGGTTGAGGGGAAGGTCCAGCCGCTCTGTGTCATCAAGTCGTCAAACCCTCCGTTTACAGCACTGCTTGATGTGTCATACCCAACGGTGTGGCAGCTTAAGCAGCTGGAGGAATAGTGGCTGCTCACCAGGCCGTCCACAGCTCTGGTGAACATGGTGGCGTGTCCCGTTTGGGACCACCCGGTAACCCTGTCCAAAGCCAGTTGGCCCTCATGGCAGGCGGCACATGCCTGGATTCCCTGATAGTCGGAGACATGGATGCTGATCTCCACACCGGAGTTTTCCTCCCGGATGATGCAGTTACCCATGTTCATGGGGATAAAATGGGGATGGCGCGTCTCTGCCTCCTCCAATTCCACAGTCTGGCCAAAGGGGCCCACGGCGGTCCATAAATAGCTTTCCTGTGTGGCGCCGTTGAAGTAGACCAACTGCCCCAGGCCAACGTTCCGCAGGCCGGTGGTGGAGCCAGAGACCAGTGATATCGCCACGGTGTCAGTGGCAGTCTCCCCCGTGGCATCGGTGACTGTGAGCTCGAAGGTTAAGGTGTAGTTGTTAGGCTCCAACCCCACCACGCCGAAGCGCTCAGCCGCGCTGGAGGCAATGGTGTCCAGAAAATCAGAAGAAACAAACGTGGGGGTGGGGCTGTTTGTGTCCGATAGTGCAATCCGAGGCCCAACAATCTGTTCCCATCGGTACGTAAGAGCTCCCTCGCCGGTGCTACCTGTGCCGTCTAGCTGGATCGTTACACCGAAACCAACATTGTCCTGATCGGGGCCGGCATCGGCTTCCGGGGATGCCCAGGCGGCGCGATTGATCCCGATGACCAGGGCCATGGCCATCAAAAACATCACTAGTCTATACAGCTTCCTCTTCATTTCTGTTCCTCCTTTTGCTGGAAATATTAATCCACTATATCTATATGGATAGGTTTTTATTAAGGGGAGCATGAAATTGTTTGCATTTTAAGTCCTGACAACCTTCCGAATTTCCAAATTCGCGCAAATCAGATCAGAATCCAAGTGCAAACTATTTAATGCACTGCGTAATATCATTCTTTTGCGGTAACTTTCGCATAGTCATGTTTAACTTTTTCTAACATGGATCTTGTTGATCAGATTGAAGAAACGATCCAGCACCATGACGCACTCATCTCAGACATTAAGCATATAACCCCCTGTAACCTATGAGCGAATTTCATTGTGCTCTATTGGCAGTGAAATGACGGTAAGATCGTGAACTTGTATAGTTCAAGAAATTCCTCCTCTGGCCAGCTCGATTTCACCTTTAATACAATGTGATATTATTTGTCAAGTAAAATAATAAAAAATTTTCCACATAAGATTTTTTAATATAAGGTTCATCACAATTCATCACAAACACAATTATGATTACTTATGATTACTTACTCTTTCATAAATAATTTATTATTTATTCACATTTTGACAAAATATTAATAACTAAAGTTTCGCAGTTAAAATCGCGACTAAAGATATTTTTTACCTGTTGAAAACATTGTTTTTATGATTAAAGAACAGCTCCCGATTCCAGTATGCTTGTACTATGAGCATACCATGCCCTCACAGGCTAAGCCATGGTGTGCTACCCGGTGATGAAGTGAACAACTTTGGCCCGAAATCCGAAAAGTTCTTGTATCTTATTGTAATTGATGAATTTATATTGTTAAAACTACTAACAAAAGTAACCGCGCAACTGCAGTAAGAAACTATTTCTTTTTTTATATACTCAGCTTTATGTGCCATAACCTGATCCTTCTCAAATCAGGCTTTTCGTATGGATTTCATTAATCCGTATACAATACTCAACGTAGCAATGACCGTCAGGACCAGGAATCCCAAGGCTATGGGACGCGTCAAAAAGATGGCAGGGCTGCCGTCGGAAAGTATGAGCGACTGCCGAAGGGCCACTTCCATCATGGGCTCTGAGAGAAAAGCAATGACCAGGGGCGGGAGAGGAAATTTCAGCTTTCTCATCCCATAACCCAGGATTCCGAAGATAAGGACCAACCAGATGTCGAAGAGCCGGCTGTCAGTGGCGTATGATCCCATGAAGGCGAGCATCAGGACGATGGGAAAGATGAATGCCCGTGAGGCCTTAACGATGTGGGTGGCAAACCTGATAATTATCAGGGCCACAAAGAGGAGCAGGATATTGGCAACGAATAAAGCGATGAACAGAGTGTAGACTACCTCTCCATGCTCCTTGAATATGGTCGGGCCCGGCTTGATGCCATGCAAAATCAGGGCCCCGAAGAAAATGGCTGCAACTAGGTCGCCGGGGATTCCCAGGGTAAGCAGCGGGATCAGGGCAGCGGCGCAAACAGCGTTGTTGCCCGATTCAGTGGCGGCAATTCCTTCCAGGCATCCTTTGCCAAACATCTTGGGACGCTTGGACAGCTTTCGGGCCACACCGTAAGACACGAAGGCGGCAATATCCGCCCCGATCCCTGGCAGGGCCCCCAGGAAGGTACCTATTGTGCTGGAGCGAAGGATGGTCGGAAAGCAGTACCCCATCTCCGAAATTGACACCTTATGGAAGGAAAGGTTATCGGCCTGCCTGAATGTGCTCTCCGGCAAAGCTGACTGAACCCCGCTTTCCTCTGCCTGGACAAGGACCTCCGAGATGGCGAAGCCGCTCTCTAATTCGATTGAACCGAAGCAGAAACGCGTATCCGCTGTAATAGGGTCCATGCCCACCGTGGTGAGAATAAACCCGAGCACGGCGGCCATCAAGCCCTTCAGCAATGTTTCACCTGAGACAGTGGCTATGATTGTAAGGGAAAAGACCAGCAGGCCGAAGGTCTCCGGAGGGCCAAACTTGAGAGCAATTTCTGCCACCATCTGAGCAGTAAAGATCAGGATGAGGATGCTGAAAAGATCGCCGATGACCGAGGCGTAAATGGCCATCTTGAGGGCTTTTTTTGCCTTGCCCTGTTGTGCAAGCGGGTAGCCCTCCAGGACGGTTGCCGCCGCCGCGGGAGTACCAGGCGTGTTAATGAGTATTGAGGCGACAGAGCCCCCATATATACCCGCGATAAAGATCCCCGTATCCCCCTGGTCAGGATAAAGATCATGGGTAAAGAAGGTTGGCAAGAAGTCAAGAAGTGGAAGGCGGAGTGAGCGTAGCGAACGAAGCCTTCCACTTCCCAAGGATCAAATCAGTGGACGCATGGTGCGATGAGGGCATGATAAATCCTGGTAAACCAGGATTTGCTTCTAGCAAATCCTATAAGCCCCTCAGCCGAAGCGCAGTGCTTGTCAAGGGCGGTCGAAGACCGTCTCGCCTCAAGGGCAAGATTGAAGACCCTTGACAAGCAAACGAAGCAAAGGCTATCTTTTTCCCTCAATGAGCATTACTTATAATTGATATTACGTCATTCTCAATTGCTTTAAAAAACCTTCAACAGCTCAAATTCTCAACGGATTTTCCTCCAATTTTAGCCTTACCACCTTTCTTGGCCTGGCATCAGATCGTATTGAGTGTACTATTTTATCACGCCGATCTCCCTCCAGAATTTCTCAGCTCCGGGATGCCATGGCACTGTTTTTCCCATAGGGACCGTCTTCTCTACGAACTCCTTATATACGACGTGGGCATCAATCATCTCTTGTCGATGTTCCCAGGTATATTTGAGAAGCTTATAGATCACATGATCAGGCACGTCAGGCCGGGTCACAATGCATGTCATGGAACCGATGCTTTCCACTGGAGAATCCTGGGTTTTGAATGAGTTCGGCTTGATAGTAAGCTTTACCAGCCCCGGGTTTTCTGAAATCATTTTGTCCCTGACCCAATCATCGACGGGCAGGAAGTTCACTTTCCGGCGGACAAGAATCTCATTAGGAACCAGATGAGGAATAGAGCCATAAACCAGTGAAGCGGCCACCACCCCGTCCACCTGCATATCGGGCATCTTGTCATAGTCGCTGCTGACGATTTTGGTTTCTTTCGAAAGCCCGTAAATGTCTATAATTTTCACCGTCGCTGCGTATCCAGATCCCCCCCTGGGCCCACCGTTTATTGTCTTTCCTTTCAAGTCCTTGAAGGATTTAATGTCGGGACTGGCCACAGTGATCACATAGGCGGGGTTTGTAGAGGCCATGAACCCTAAATCTATCGGCTTTTTAAAGGGGGCCGTTCCTTTGCCGGCCGTGAACACAGCACTGGTAAAGGTGAAGACAATCTGGTACTCGCCCTTCTGGAGCCTGCGAAGGTTTGCAATTCCTGCGCCGGGGGTGGAAGAGGCGGACACACCGGGCCAGACCTTCTCGCTGAAGCTGGCCATCTTGGCTGCCCCTAAATACCAGGCTCCTCCCATTCCGCCTCCTGCGATGCGGAGAAACTCCGGGGCTTTCTCCTCTGCCCATACAGACATCGAGGTGAAAACGAAAACACACGCCAATATGACAACAAAACATCTGGATTTCATAACGCTTCCTCCTTTTCGTATTTAAACCTGTTCTCAAAAAACTAATAACCATCAAAGAAATTCCCACCAAGCCATTTGTCAAATCAACATTTCCAAATTTGGGTGGTGAGACCCCTTGCATAACTTGCCGCGCTTTATTATATTAGTCACCTCCTTTCTGGTTCGGCCATGTTATTCATTCCACCACACGTTTTACTATTGGCTTCCGAGAGAAAAGCTTCATGATGGCCTCATTCTTTGCAGCCAACAGCATTAATATGGCCAGACCAATCATATCGGTTTTAATCCCTGGCAGGATCATCAAGAGACCGGAGACAATCATAATGATCCTCTCGAAAATATAAATCCTCTTGAAGAAATATCCTACCAGCCCTGCCGTAATGGCGAAGGTTCCAATAGCAGCGGAAATAAATATAAACGAAAATTGGCCAATGGTGATGGGCACCGCCACGATCAGCAAGCTTGGATTGTAGATAAAGATAAAAGGAATAAGATACTTGATATATGCCAGCTTGACCGCATGAATCCCTACTTTCCATACGTTTGCTTCCGCCAAAGCCGCCGCCGCGTAACAGGCAACCATGATAGGAGGTGTAATACAGGATATGACCGCATAGTAAAGGATAAATATGTGCGATGCCATAGGAATGAAGCCAAGTTTAGCCAGAACGGTGGCGCCAACGGCCACGGTGATAATATAAGCGGGGACGGTGGGCATTCCCATGCCCAGCATCAAACTGATGAACATGATCAGTAATAACCCCACAAATGCATATCCGTGGGTCAATGCCAGGATCTGCCCCGATAGCCTCAGTCCCAGTCCTGTTTGATGCACCACCCCCACTATGATACCGGCAGTGGCACAAGTTGCTGAGACCACGACAGTAGTGCGAGCCGCTGCGTACAGGCCATCGAACATGGTGGTAATACTCATCCGCGTCTCCTTGCGGATCATGGCCATAATAATCGTGGAAAAAATACCTATAAGACCGGCCCTCATTACACTGTATCCGGCCATCAATGTCCCGACAAGAAGAAATATGGGGATAGAAATATGAATAAGGGGAAGCACATCTCGCAATTTAGGCAGCTCGTCTCTGGGAATCCCCTTCATGTTCCTGGCACGGGCGTCCAGATCGATCATGGAGAAAAGCGCCCAGTAGTACAGAATGGCAGGAACGGCCGCCGCTATACAGACTTTAAAATATGAAATGCCGAGCACATCGGCCATGACGAAAGCCACAGCGCCCATAATAGGCGGCATGATCTGCCCTCCGCTGGAGGCCGCTGCTTCCACGGCTCCTGCGACGTGAGCAGGGAAACCCACCCTCTTCATCATGGGGATGGTGAAGGATCCCGTGGTAACCACATTGGCAACCGCACTGCCTGAAATGGTGGCGAACATCGAGCTGGTCACCACTGAAACCTTGGCAGGACCGCCGGGCGAAGAGCCGAAGAGCCAGTTCCCCAGTCGCTGGATGAGAAGCCCGCCCTTTGCTCTGTCGATGAAGGATCCGAATATGATAAAAAGCATCACATATGTGGCGATGATCCGGACGATACTCCACAAACCGTGATCACTGAAATATTGCCCTTCCGCCATATTAAGCAATGGAAAACCCTGATGCCTGAGCGCTCCCGGAAAATAGGGACCGTACAAGCAGTAAGCAATGAATATTAACGCGAAAATAAGCAAAGTTTTTCCAACAGCCCGCCGGGTCAGCTCCAGGACGAGAATAATCAGCGTCAACCCTAAAAGTTTATCCCACATGGTGGGATCAAGCGCATAGTATCTCTCCAGGAATTGCTCTGGGTCATGCACCGGGTTGTAAATTGCCAGCAAAAGGACGAAAATCGGAGGCAGATCAATGATGAAGGACCGATCGAAGCGGGTGCGTTGCCTTCCTTTCCAATCTAACACCATGAACCCGAGTACGCCGATGAACATTACGTGGAGGGGTATGACCACAAAAGGGTCATAGTACCCTACCAGAGCGATATAAATATGGAAAAGGCTTGCAATGGCCCCCCATGCCATCACAGTGTATTTAAAAATTTTATCCCCCTTTTCCTCATCTGCTGTTGTCAATGTGATCCTCCATAGAAAGATTTAAGCTCTCTGACATCTACACTTTCACACAGTATGGTCAGATTTACTTTAAATTCTCTTCAACAGGTTGACTTTTTGGAGCTTTTTGATCATGTAAATATTAAATGGGGGTGAGGACAAAAATCGTAGTGATTCTATTAGCTATTAGTAAATAGAATTATAGACTAATATTATAAAACCCTTTTCTCATGTGGGAGAAAGTAGTCGATGTCCTCCTGTATTCCCCTTTCCAGGGTATATTCTGGGATGTATCCCAGTTCCTTTCTGGCCAGGGAGATATCCACTTTTCCTCGATCCTGCCCTTTCCCTTTAAAGATGGCTTCTCCTGCGAAGGGAAGAAGATTTTTAATGATTCGATGGAATATGGCAAGAGTAACATAGCTGTCATCCCCACCGGCAATATTGAAGACTCTGTGACTGTTGTTTTCTGTCCAAAGGGCTTTTAGCGAGGCCTGAGCTGCATCTTTGACAAAGGTGAAATGACGACGTTCTTCCGCTCCCACCTCTTCAATGACTACATCCTTTCCAAATATTGTGCTCTCGATTTTCTTAAAGACTTCGGCCATCCCCTAACTCCGCATTTCTCCAGGCCCATATACACCCCAATACCTCAGAGCGATAAAAGGGATGTCATGGATTAGATGATAGCGTTCCAGAAGCACCTCGCCCAGGAATTTCGCCGCTCCGTATAGAGATATGTCTGGTAGGATGGGACATGCTTCATCGATATTACCGACCCGTGCCCCGTATACGGCGCCGCTGCTGGCAAAGACAATCTTCTTTACCCCCATAATACGGCAGGCTTCTAAAATGTTGAGTGTTCCCTGAACATTAACTTCGATGGCTTTTTGTGGGTCTTGCTCGCAACTGAATTGCAAGATGGCCGCCAGGTGGACAACACGGTGGACTTTATAGTCCTCCATGGTTTTAACCAACAGGTCAAAGTCATTGATCCCGCCTTTAACCATTGTAAGTACTTCAGGTCCTGGAGAGAACGGCCCGGATCTCTGATGTCAAAGACCACCGGGATTTCTCCTCTATCCAGAAGTGCCCTTACCACGAAAGATCCCAAAAAGCCGGTGCCTCCGGTTACCAATACCCCATCTTTCACTTCTTTTCTAATCATAAACAGCCCATCATTAAAAACGATTGTTGTAAGAGTATCGATACCGCATATCCCATTGGGCTGGGCCGGCACGTCAAAAGGGGTCTACTTGAGCATCAAACGTGCCTTTTCTGCCCACTTTCCCTGTGCTGGATTTCTCGCGGGCCGCGTATATCCGGCAGCCAAGACACTAAAGGCTATGTCCTGCATTTAATTATCACATCATGAACCTACCGCCATTTACGTCGATCGTCGCTCCAGTAATGTAGCTCGATTTCTCTGAAGCTAAAAACACGGCAACGTTGGCAATCTCCTCAGGCTTGCCCAATCTCTTCAAGGGAATAAGCTGCAACATCTGATGCCTTTCTTCCTCAGAACGTTCTTCCCAGCGCTTTCTTACCCTTTCTCCACTGAGGGTTAATCCAGGAGCAATTGCGTTGACATTTATTCCGTAGGAACCAACTTCGGTCGCTAATTGGCGAGTGAAACCAAGGACACCGGCTTTAGCGCTGGCATATGGTATGTTGGAGAGCTCGCTTTTACTTCTGCCAGCCTGTGATGAGATGTTGATGATTTTCCCGCTTTGCTGTGCTTTCATATATTTGATTACTGCATGGGTGCAAATGTAAGTTCCCTTGAGGTTAACTTTAATTAACCGATCCCAATCCGTCTCTTCCAAATCTTCCAGGGGAACAGGATTCATTCCGCCGCCTGCATTATTGACAATGATATCCACCTTGCCAAAGGCTTTTATAGTCTCCTCCACAGCATGGCGGACCTCCTGTAAATTAGTAATGTCCGCTTTTTTGTATAAGCATTTTTTTTTGAAAATCCCGATGTTTTTCCGCAGTTCTCCAACCAAAGGACTTTCCTCGGCATCAAGGTCAAAAACGGCCACCTCTGCTCCCTCCTGAGCGAAGGAAACGGCTATCGCTTTTCCAATACCTCGGAGTCCTCCGGTAACGATGGCTACTTTTCCTTCTAGATCGCCACTCATTGTTTGCACTCCTAATGTTTCAGATTAATATAACTCAAAGCTTCGCCGATGTGTCATAAGGAAAAGTGCTTATAAATTATCAAACTTTTTATCCTTGGGCTAAGAAACCTTACCTGCCATCTCTTTAATCCTATGGAAGCATGCTATCAATTTGGCTTTAGCCCCACAGCCAAAACAACTGTTTTCATAAGCCCGGGTGGGGAAATAAGAAATTGAAATCATTTCCCCACCCGGGTCGTGAACGATCTTGAAGATTCACTTTATTTTGAGGTCAATTTCATTCCCAATATTTCTCTTGCCTCATTGGCATCGGTAACCACACGCCTTCCAAGCGCATTAGCAATATCCACGGTCAATTTCACCATATCCGAGTTCTTTCTGATAATTTCATCCTTATGAGGATACACCCAGTAAGTATCTTCTACGCCCACTCTGACCAATTGAGTGCCCAGCATCAGTCCGAGGACCAGTATGGGCAACCAGTTGCGGCCTCCTGGATAAACGCCCACAATGCTGTCCGGGGCAGTGTCTCTTACTATGTTGTAATTTGCGATTAGCTGAAGGAACGCCCATGGATCTTTATGAATGGTGTGGGAAGAATGTTTCCCCAGATGCAAATTTAAAACGTATGGTTTCCATGTGGATATGCCCGTATCGAAGGCCTTTTGCTTCAATCCCCAAATGACATAGGTGTCATAAAGTTGATAAATAGGTTTTACATCGTGTTCTTCAAGCCATTTAATACCTGTGAGAACCGCTTCCTTGCTATGAAATGCTCCAGTGCCACCACTCAAATAACCAATGGGGAGAACCACGCTTCCCTGGCAATATTTATTCCCTTTTCCCATTTCCAGCAATTCCTCGGTATCAGGAATGAAATTTGCCTCTTCTTCCGGAGCCCACGTATGATTCAAAGTGACGCAGTCAACCTGATCAAAGACAGGATCCATGACCTTTCTTAACAACTGGGAATCGACCATGGCATTACCAGTCTTGGGGTTCCTTGGATGTATGTGGACAGCTATTGCGCCAGCTTTGATGGAATCTAAAGTTTCTTTAATTTGGTCTTCTATCGCAATTGGGACTGCTGGATATCTCTCTCCGCCTACTTGCCACCCGGGGCAGGCGCTTTCAATAATGACAGGTTTCTCCATGGTAGGAATTTTAGGCTCTTTTTCGATGGGAAAATGCTCGCTTACTCTCTCGGCAAACAGTTCTCTACTTATTTGAACTTTCATTTCATTACCTCCTGTTTTGATTTATGCGACCCTTCACGCGAGTCGCTTAGTGCTGGCTAGGAAATACGATGAGCTGTTTAATCTTCCCTTTTAGGCATTGCTGAAACGAAAATGAAGAATCACCTCCTTTATCAAGCTGACAGTATTAAATCTGCCCTGAAAGCTTTTATGAACCGGCAAGACCGATTGATTCGCCAGTTCATACTCATCTATAAGTGCAATAACTTTCTACTCCTTCTCGAATCAAGTTCTCCGTATAGATTTCATTAACCAGTAAATAATACTCAATATAGCAATTACTGTCAAGACCAGGAATCCTAAAGCTATGGGGTGCGTCAAAAAGATTACAGGGCTGCCATAGGAAAGCATGAGCGACTGCCGAAGGGCTACTTCCACCATGGACTCTAAAAGAAAAGCAATGACTAAGCCCGAACATATTCAAGGAGCATGGAGAGGTGGTCTACACCCTCTTCGTAGCTTTATTCATTGCCAATATCCTGCTCCTCTTCATCGCGCTCATAATGATTCGGTCTGCCACTCACATCGTTAAGACCTCACGGGCATTCATCTTTCCCATCGTCCTGATGCTCGCCATCATGGGGTCATACGTCACCGACAGCCGACTCTTCGACGTCTGGTTGACCCTTATCTTCGGAATCTTGGGTTATGGTATGAGAAAGCTGAAAATTCCTCTCAAATCATAAATACTCAAGTAAAACTTCTCACCAGATAAAAAAATCATCTGAAAAAAACATAAATAATTAGAATAAAAGACTTATAGCTCTGACGGCCTTCATGGGTATTTCTTAAAAAACCCCCCTTTCTCATCAAGGGGGGAATGGGGTCTTTTTTGGCCGTTCCTTTCATGACGCTCTCTCGATGAAAAATGGGGGTTACATTTCAAACGCTTTTGTGCAGAGTAGTGGTGGAACCATTCAGGATTCGTTTTAGAAAAACACTATTTAGCTCGTTTATATAGGAGCTCGCAGCGTTTACTGGAGGGAATTTAGAACGTCATTATGGATACAAGTTCTCCTCTTTGCTTTCAATTCCATATATTTGTATTTTTTTTCAGAATATGGAAATCAATTGTCGATGTCAAGAAAAATTTCCCGAATCTAGCTTTTGCTGCCCTACCGGGCAAGTGTTTCATATATATTATAGCAAACGTCTTAATTATATTGACATAATGAAAGTATTTTTTTCGGTTTCCATCGTCGTGATCTTTTAAAAACAGAAGCCACCAGGTCTTCAAAAGACTCATAAT
>CAZTAS010000151.1:0-16257 GCA_964611635.1 uncultured Thermodesulfobacteriota bacterium | reverse complement strand
TGATGTGCGGCTTCGTCCTCATAAATTTCTTCTTGGCCATGCGCCATCCTCCTTATCGGAACAATCAAATTGCTATCCTGCTTGCGCCGCGACCGCTTTTTCCTGGATATCTTGCATAACGGACGCTGGCACGGGTTTGTAACGTGAAAATTTCATATGGTGACTCGCACGACCTTCGGTTCGGGATCGCAATGCGGTAGCGTACCCAGACATTTCTGATAATGGAACCTCTGCTACCACATTTTGGCCTAAGGGTCCCGGGTCTATGCGAAAAATCTTACCTCGCCTTGCAGTGAGGTCTCCCACTACGTCGCCAATAAATTGCTCAGGTGTAATCACCTCCACCCACATAATCGGTTCCAGAATAACGGGTTTCCCCCCTCTGACCGCGTTCTTGAATGCCATGGATCCGGCCACCTTGAAGGCGATCTCCGAAGAATCTACCTCATGGTAAGAGCCATCGTAAAGGATCGCCCGAATATCCACCATAGGAAAACCGGAAACAACTCCTGATTCCATGGCTTCCTTAATGCCTTGTTCTACGGCCGGAATAAATTCCTTGGGGATCACCCCGCCTGTAACAGCGTTGATGAATTGGAATCCCTCTCCTGGCTCCAATGGTTCAAGGCGAATAAGCACATGGCCGTATTGGCCCCGGCCACCGGTTTGTCGGATAAAGCGACCTTCGGCTTGAGACATGCAGGTAATAGTCTCTTTGTAAGCCACTTTGGGCACGCCCACCCGAGCTGATATCCGATGCTCCCGAAATAGTCGATCCACAATGATTTCAAGATGGAGCTCCCCCATTCCAGAAATAACGGTCTGTGCCGTCTCTTCGTTGTAATGAACCCGAAATGAAGGATCTTCCGCCATAAGGTGATTAAGGGCCACTGAGAGTTTGTCATGATCTTTGCGGGTAGTCGCTTCGATGGCCACAGATATCACCGGTTCCGGAAATTGCATGCTTTCCAATATGACAGGTCTTTGTGGCGAGCACACGGTGCTGCCCGTATTCACTCCCCTCAAGCCCACTGCAGCAACTATATCACCGGCATAGACCTCTCTAACTTCCTCCCGCTGATTGGCATGCATTTTTACAATGCGACCAATCCTTTCATTTTTTCCAGTAGTCGAGTTGAGGACCGTGCTTCCAGTTCTCAGAGAGCCAGTATAAATCCGCATATAAGCCAGATAGCCGATGTAAGGGTCCGACATGAGCTTGAAAACATATGCCAGCAATGGATCATCGTCGCTGGCCGGGCACTCAATTTCCCGGCCATCCGGCGTCATCCCCTTGACTGAGGGTATATCAACTGGGGAAGGTAAATAATTAACTATCGCATCTAATAGCGGCTGAACTCCTTTGTTCTTGAAAGCGGCTCCACAAAGCACAGGAACACATTGCATCTTTATGGTTGCCCGGCGAAGTGCTCGCATAATCAATTCTTCAGGAACTTCTATATCGGACAAATAATGCTCCATTATCTCTTCGTCTAATTCGGCCAATGATTCCAAAAGCTTGTCGCGGTACATATTGGCTTCCTCCGTATACTCTGGAGGAATAGGCGCCTCTTTCCATTCCACCCCCAAATCATCCTTATAAATAATTGCCGACATTCGGATCAGGTCTATTACGCCCGAAAAATTGGCCTCTGTTCCCAGAGGGACCTGGATTGCAACAGGATTGGCGCCCAGCCTTTGTCGCATCATTTCAAAAACACGCTGAAAATCAGCCCCCATCCTATCCATCTTGTTTACGAAAGCAATACGGGGAATATGGTATTTATTTGCCTGTTTCCAGACGGCCTCAGATTGTGGTTCCACTCCACCCACACCGCAAAATAATGCCACAGCTCCATCCAAAACGCGTAGAGATCGCTCCACCTCAATAGTAAAATCCACATGGCCAGGAGTATCGATGATATTGATCCGGTGCTCTTTCCACATGAACGTAGTCGCGGCGCTAGTGATGGTAATCCCTCGCTCCTGTTCCTGCTTCATCCAGTCCATCACCGTGGAGCCGTCATCCACCTCGCCCATCTTGTATGTTAGGCCGGCATAAAAAAGGATTCTCTCCGTCGTGGTGGTCTTTCCGGCGTCGATATGGGCCATGATCCCAATATTTCTATTTTTTTCAATGGGTATTTGTCTTGCCAACTATTATATCGCTCCACAGGCCGAAATAATTATTCAGCTTTAAATGTTAAATTAATCTTATTGAAAAAAACAATGATAGCCATCTCTCTTGAATCTCAGACTGATCTGTTCTTTTGTTTGAAATATCAATATCCACTTACCAGCGGTAATGGGCAAAAGCCTTGTTGGCCTCAGCCATTCGATGAGTATCTTCTTTCTTTTTCACGGATGCACCCCGACCATTGGCAGCGTCCATAAGTTCAGCCGCAAGCTTTTCTTTCATGCTTTTTTCGTTCCGGGAACGGGCGTTATGAATGATCCAGCGTATGGCAAGGGTTGAGCGACGCCCGCTCCTGATTTCCACAGGGACTTGATAGGTGGAGCCTCCAACACGGCGTGACTTGACCTCTACCACTGGTTTAACATTTTCTATGGCCTTTTCAAAAAACTTGATAGGCTCATCGCTCACTTTCGTTCCGATTATATTTAATGCATCATAAACTAAGGACTCTGCCAAGCTCTTTTTCCCTTTAAGCATGATACAATTGATAAATTTTGCGACTAATCGACTATTGTATCGGCTGTCGGGTGTCACTACCCGCTTTATGCTTCTATGTCTTCTGGGCATAATTTTTCCCTCATTCCATCGGCCTTGTTATCTCCCGGGTGTCCGCTCTGGGTTCCCTAAATTTCACCCTAAGAATCTAAAATTTATACCTAGAGCGGGACAGACTCCCGAACGAATAAATCGGAAATTCTTTCGGGCATTAAAGACCCTATGAAGAAAACAAGCCCTTTTTAATCTTACTTTGGTCGCTTGGCACCGTATTTTGAGCGTCCCTGCCTGCGCTCACTCACGCCAATGCTATCAAGTGTGCCGCGTATAATATGATATCGGACTCCCGGCAGATCCTTCACACGACCTCCGCGGATGAGCACCACAGAGTGCTCCTGAAGATTGTGCCCAATGCCGGGAATATAAGTGGTTACTTCCATGCCATTAGTCAGCCTAACTCGGGCAACCTTGCGTAAAGCAGAATTGGGTTTTTTAGGCGTTGTTGTATAAACGCGGGTGCATACACCGCGTTTCTGTGGGCACCCCGTAAGCGCTGGGGCAGAAATCTTCTTCTGAATTTTGACTCGCCCCTTTTTTACTAGCTGACTGATAGTTGGCATAAATCTAAAACCCCCTTTTCAAACCGACATCCCTCAAATATTGAGAAAACGAAAATTATATTTTATAGCTAATTTTCATCTAATATGTCAAGCTATTTTTAGTAAATCCTCATTGCTTACTTCTAACTTTTCAGGGGATTTGCCTGGTTCGATTTGTTGCTTCACTTCGGGTTTTTCTCCATCCTTACTCACAATTATCCCGACGTTCTTATAAGCTAGAACACCTGTTCCAGCAGGGATCAACCTTCCCATAATTACATTTTCTTTCAGCCCCCTCAAGTAATCGATCTTTCCTAATATACTGGCTTCGGTGAGAACCTTAGTGGTTTCCTGAAAAGAGGCTGCCGAGATAAAGCTCTCGGTGGTGAGCGAAGCTTTTGTTATCCCCAGCAGCAAGGATTCGCCTATGGCAGGCTTGCCACCGCGGGCAATAACATTTTCATTCTCCTGTTCGAAGACGTGTTTCTCGACCTGCTCATCTATCAGAAAATCCGTATCACCAACGTCTTTAATCCGAACACGGCGCAACATCTGGCGAACAATAACCTCGATGTGCTTATCATTGATCTTGACCCCCTGGAGCCGATAAACCTGTTGGACTTCATCCACTAGATATCTGGCCAGCTCTTTGTCGCCACGGATGATCAGCACATCATGAGGATTCGATGAGCCATCCATAAGAGGTTCGCCTGCTGTGAGGTAATCGCCCTCATGTACGCTTATATGTTTTCCCTTGGGGACAAGGTATTCCTTGGGTTCTCCTACTTCGGGCGTGACTATGACCTTTCGCTTTCCCTTGGTATCCTTACCGAAAGAGACCCTTCCATCGATTTCGCTTATTATGGCAAATTCTTTGGGTTTGCGTGCCTCGAACAATTCAGCAACGCGCGGCAATCCTCCTGTGATATCTTTGATTTTGGTTGTTTCCCTGGGAATCTTGGCCAGAACGTCTCCCGCCTCAACCTGCAAACCCTCTTTCACCATGATATTGGCATTAATAGGGAGCATGTAGCGAGCACTATTATCAGTACCCGGCAGCCTGATGGTGCGACCATCATCATCTTTAATAGAAATGCGGGGCCGCATCTCCATGTCCTTGGAATCTACAATCACTTTGTAAGAAAGGTGTGAGACCTCGTCGAACTGCTCTTGCATGGTTACACCTTCAATAACATCTCTAAACTTGACGATGCCGCCCACTTCCGTGACGATGGGGATGGAGAACGGGTCCCATTCCACGAGTATTTGATGGGCTTCCACTTCCTGGCCTTCTTCCACCATGATGTGGGCGCCGTAAATCACTTGATAACGCTCACGTTCTCGATTCTGCTCATCCAGGATGGCGATTTCGCCATTTCTGTTTAACACAACCTGATGACTATCTTTATTACGCACGGTCCGAAGGTTGATGAAGCGGACCGTTCCATTATTTCGGGCTTGGAGATTGGAGTGCTCCAGAACCTGAGCAATGCCCCCAATATGGAATGTCCGCATGGTTAGCTGAGTGCCTGGCTCACCTATGGATTGGGCAGCAATAATGCCTACGGCCTCACCAATGTTAATCATTTGACCTGTGGCCAGGTCTCGGCCATAGCATTTTGCACATATTCCCCTCTGAGATTGACATGTAAGAACAGAGCGGATTTTGACCTTTTCGAGGCCAGCCCGGGTAATCAAATCCACTTTTTCTTCATCAATCTCTGCGTTTGCCTTTACGAGCACTTCGTCAGTGAAAGGTTCCTTGATATCATCCAGCGCTACACGACCGAGGATGCGGTCTCCTACATGTTCAATAATTTCCCCTGCCTCTATCAGAGAGGTGACCCAAATCCCTTCGAGGGTTCTGCAATCCTCCTCGACTATGATGACATCCTGCGCCACATCAACTAGGCGGCGGGTGAGATAGCCTGAATTGGCCGTTTTGAGTGCCGTATCAGCAAGGCCTTTGCGCGCTCCGTGGGTGGAGATGAAATACTGGAGCACGGAGAGCCCCTCGCGGAAGTTGGACGTGATAGGGGTTTCTATTATCTCTCCCGAAGGCTTGGCCATCAAGCCGCGCATTCCAGCCAGCTGCCTTATCTGTTGCTGGCTTCCCCGCGCTCCCGAATCCGACATCATGTAAATAGGATTAAAACTTTCGATTTTAACTTTGCTGCCTTGACCATCTTCTATGGTTTCCGTGCTTAATTCACTCATCATTTGCCCGGCCACTTGATCCGTAACACGAGCCCAGATGTCAATGACTTTATTGTAACGCTCGCCATCGGTGATGAGGCCATCCATGTGTTGCTTATGGATCTCAAAAACCTCTTGATTCGCCTTTTCCAGAAGCTCTTCTTTGCGACCTGGGATCAGCATATCATAGAGCGAGATAGAGATTCCTACTTCGGTGGCATATTTATAACCTATATTTTTGAGTCTGTCAGCCAGAATCACAGTCTCTTTGTTGCCAGCCAGTCTATAGCAGATATCGATTAAGTTGGCCAATTCTTTTTTCTTCATCACCCTGTTAACTACATCAAATGGAATCTGCTTAGGAACTATCTCATACAGGATCACGCGGCCAACGGTAGTATGAACCCTCTCTCCGTTTATGCGCATTTCAATGCCTGCCTGCAAATCGGCGTCGCCGTTGTCATACGCAATCTTAACCTCCACAGGAGAGGTGAACAACTTGCCTGATCCTTTGACGAAAGGCCGTTCTCTAGTAATATAATAAATTCCCAGCACGATATCCTGGGTGGGAACTATGATCGGTTTGCCATGAGCCGGCGAGAGTATGTTATTGGTAGACATCATTAAGACGCGCGACTCGATTTGAGCCTCAACTGATAGAGGAATATGGACGGCCATTTGGTCTCCATCAAAATCTGCATTAAACGCGGCACACACCAGCGGATGGAGCTGGATAGCCTTTCCCTCGATCAGAATGGGCTCGAAAGCCTGAATGCCCAATCGATGTAATGTGGGAGCCCGGTTAAGCAACACGGGATACTCTCGAACAACATTTTCTAGTGTTTCCCAAACTTCAGGGCTTTCTTTTTCCACCATTTTTTTAGCACTCTTGATGGTGGTGACGTACCCTTTTTTCTCCAGTTGGTTGTAAATAAAGGGTTTGAAAAGCTCCAAAGCCATGCGTTTGGGCAAGCCGCATTGGTGAAGGCGTAAGTCAGGCCCAACCACGATGACTGAACGGCCTGAATAGTCAACCCGCTTGCCCAGCAGGTTTTGACGAAATCTTCCCTGTTTGCCCTTCAGCATGTCGCTCAGGGATTTGAGGGGACGCTTATTGGGTCCCGTAATTGCCTTACCGCGCCGTCCATTGTCGAATAGGACATCAACGGCTTCTTGAAGCATCCGCTTTTCGTTACGCAATATGATCTCCGGCGCATTGAGCTCCTGGAGCCTCTTAAGTCGATTATTTCGGTTGATAACACGTCGATATAGGTCGTTGAGGTCGCTGGTGGCAAAACGTCCACCATCCAGCGGCACCAATGGACGCAGATCAGGCGGAATCACCGGAATTACTTCCAGGATCATCCAGGCCGGGTTCTGCCATGGTTTAATTAAGTTGAGAATATCGGGCTTGATGCTCTTAGATTTGATGAGTCGTTCGATAAAAATGTTGAGCCGCTCAATAAGAAGCTTGCGGTCCTTCCATTGGGTGACCTCTTCCCATTCTTCCTCAAATTCCTCAACCTCCTTCAATACTTCCAGATAGAGCTTCTTGTATTGTTCATTGTTTGTTTCTCTGAGCAATTGTCGAAGCAGCTCTGCCAATTTGGAAGCATCGATACCCTTGAAGGCTTCAACCACGCGGAGCCGCTTGGCCAGTTTTTTCCGCTTGGCTTCCGACGTGGCCTCTTTCATTTGAGTTCGCAGTTCAGTGCTCACTTCGATGAGATCCAAATTATCCAGCAATTCACGGATAGCCTCAGCTCCCATTTTGGCAGTGAAGCTCTCAGGGCCATAAGTCTCAACCATTTGCCGGTACTTATCGTCGGAAAGGAGCTCTTTTTTTTGCAAATCTGTTTTTCCAGGATCAATAACGATGAATGATTCGAAGTAAAGAACTCTTTCCACTTCCTTGAGGGTCACATCCAGCATGGTGCCAATTCGGCTGGGCAGACTTTTTAGAAACCAGATATGGGCCACGGGAGAGGCCAGTTCTAAATGTCCCAGACGTTCCCTGCGAACTTTTGACTGGATAACCTCCACACCGCATTTTTCGCAGACTACGCCGCGATGCTTCATACGCTTGTACTTACCGCAAAGGCACTCATAATCTTTTATGGGACCAAAAATTTTAGCGCAAAAAAGCCCGTCCCGTTCAGGCTTAAAAGTTCGGTAATTGATGGTTTCTGGTTTTTTAACCTCTCCATATGACCAGGCCCGGATCTTTTCCGGCGAGGCCAGAGAGATTCTAATGGCGTCAAAGCTTAACGGGTCTTTGGGTTTTTCAAAAAAGCTATAGAGGTCTTCCAAGATCGTCTCCTCCCTATTTTTCATTCCCCTCCAACAGCTCAACATCAAGGGCCAGGCTTTTAAGCTCCTTGATCAACACGTTGAAGGATTCGGGAAGTCCAGGCTCAAGGATATTTTTCCCCTTAACAATGGTTTCATACATTCGTGTTCTTCCGAGCACGTCGTCCGATTTCACCGTCAAGAATTCCTGTAGTGAATAAGCTGCACCATAAGCCTCCATGGACCAGACTTCCATTTCGCCCAAGCGTTGACCGCCAAACTGGGCTTTTCCGCCCAAGGGCTGTTGAGTAACCAGGGAGTATGGTCCGATGGACCGGGCATGGATCTTGTCATCCACCAGATGGTGAAGCTTCATCATATAAATAGTACCAACGGTGACTTTCTGATGGAATGGTTCCCCGGTGCGGCCGTCGAAAAGCGTGGCCTGTCCACTAACAGGCAATTGGGCCTTATCCAGGGCCTCCTGGATACTATCTTCCTCAGCCCCGTCGAAAACCGGAGTGGACATGGGGATCCCCGGGGTTAACTTTGAACCCAACTCCATAACCCCTTGGTCTTCCAGTTCTTCGATATACTCTGCAAATGTTGACGAAGGTAAAAGTTCTTTGATTTTGGATCGCAGCGCGTCGGAGCTGTAATTCCGCTGAATTAAATGGCCTAATAATTCGCCCATGCCCTTTGAGGCCCAACCTAGGTGCGTTTCCAGTACCTGCCCGATGTTCATTCGGCTGGGGACACTCAATGGATTAAGAACGATCTCCACCGGTGTTCCATCTTCAAAGTAAGGCATATCTTCGGCGGGTAAGATGCGGCTCAAGACTCCCTTATTTCCGTGGCGCCCGGCCATCTTGTCGCCCACGGAGAGTCTCCGCTTGATGGCCACGTAGACTTTCACCATCTTTATAACGCCGGGCGGAAGCTCATCACCTTTTTTCAACCGATTGATCTTGTCGTTAAAAACAACTTTGATCATTTCAATGCGATAGGTTAATTGATCAAATGCACGTCTTATTTCTTCTTCAATATCTTTCTCATCCCTCAGGACAATGGATTTCCATTTATCCGTCGGAATTTGTTCAAGAATTTTCGCTGTGATGGTTTCGTCCTTTGCGAGAGCCTTCTCTCTTCCCTTTTTATCCATTATGTCAGCGTCCGAAACTCGGCCAACTAAAAGATTTCGGATGCGCTCCTTAATACTTTCCTGGACGATGCGAATCTCGTCCTCCCGATCCTTGAAGAGCTTATTTATTTCCTCGTTTTCGATGGCACGCGTCCGTTCATCTTTGTCCGATCCCCTTCGCGAAAAGACTTTTGCACCGATGACTGTCCCTTCCACGCCGGGTGGCACTCGCAACGAAGTGTCACGAACATCTCCTGCCTTCTCGCCAAAGATGGCTCTCAGAAGTTTCTCCTCTGGGCTGAGCTGTGTCTCGCCTTTGGGGGTGATTTTCCCCACCAGGATGTCTTGAGGTTTGACTTCGGCACCGATCCGGATAATGCCGCTCTCATCCAGGTTACGAAGGGATTCGTCGCCGATGTTGGGAATATCCCTCGTAATCTCCTCTTTGCCAAGCTTTGTATCCCTGGCCATGCACTCAAACTCTTCAATATGGATGGAGGTGAAACGATCTTCCTGGACCACTCTCTCACTGATAAGTATGCTATCCTCAAAATTATAACCACCCCAGGGCATGAAAGCGACGGTGACATTACGCCCCAGGGCAAGTTCGCCTTGGTGGGTAGCGGGTCCATCGGCAATGATATCCTCGGCTCTGACCAATTGTCCTTTTTTAACAATTGGTTTCTGGTTGATGGAGGTATTCTGATTGGATCTCTGATATTTAATCAGATTATAAATATCAACACCTGCATCCATAGGAGAAAAATTGTCTGTAGCCTTAATGACGATTCGCGATGCATCAACGCTGTCGACAATTCCGTCACGGCGGGCAATAACTGTTACGCCGGAATCTTTTGCCACAACTTCTTCCATGCCGGTACCAATCAAAGGCGCCTCAGTACTCATCAAAGGCACTGCTTGGCGCTGCATGTTGGACCCCATGAGTGCTCTGTTGGCATCATCATGTTCAAGGAAGGGTATCAAAGAGGCGGCAACGCTGACAAGTTGATTCGGTGAGACATCCATCAGATCCACCTCCTCCGCCTTGACCATTGTGAATTCTCCACCTTTGCGGCGAACAGTTACCAACTCGCGCAGAAATCTGCCGCTTTGATCCAATGGTGCATTGGCTTGGGCGATAATGTGCTCTTCCTCTTCCATGGCGGTAAGGAATCGGATCGTGTTTGTCACCACGCCATTTTCAACCTCCCGGTATGGCGTTTCAATAAACCCAAAATCGTTGACCCGGGCATAGGTGCTTAGGGAAACAATCAGACCGATATTGGGCCCTTCCGGAGTTTCGATGGGGCAGATACGCCCGTAATGAGTGGGATGAACGTCGCGCACTTCGAATCCAGCTCGCTCACGAGTTAATCCTCCCGGCCCCAATGCCGAAAGCCTGCGTTTATGGGTTACCTCGCTGAGCGGGTTGGTCTGGTCCATGAATTGGCTAAGTTGACTTGAACCGAAAAACTCCTTGATCACAGCGGAAACAGGCTTGGAGTTGATCAGATCATTGGGCATCAGGGTCTCGATCTCCTGCAAACTCATCCGCTCTTTGATAGCCCTCTCCATGCGAACAAGTCCGATCCTGAACTGGTTTTCTATCAATTCGCCCACGGCCCGTACCCGACGGTTGCCAAGGTGATCGATATCATCCACCTCTCGCTCGGCATAGCCATCCTTTAGCTCAACTAAATATCTAATGGCAGCAACTAAATCCTTGGGGCGCAAGGTCCTCAAGCTTAATGGGGCTTCTTCACTGGAAATGCCCAGTTTATAGTTGAGCTTTAACCTGCCGACCTGGGAGAGATCGTAATATTCGGATTTGAAAAAAAGGTTATTGAAAAAGTTAGTGGCTATCTCGATGGTTGGCGGATTGCTGGGTCGCAATCGCCGATAGATCTCCACTTGGGCGTTGTAAACCTCGTTAGAGGTCTCGACCTCTGGGTGGGTTTTTCTGAATTCATCGATTTGTTTATTCGACTCTTCGGTAATCTTATCGATGGCCAGTGTGTCTCTTAAGGAAGTTGAGTTGTTACGATCGTCAATGAAAAGCGTATAAAAAGATTCTATTTTTTTGTCCAGAATCTCCTGGATTTTCTCTTTGGTAAAAAGTTGATTGTTTTCCAGGATCACTTCAGCCGTGGCCGGATCCACAATGTCATGGGCAGTAAACTTAGGGCATAGATCCTCGGAAGTTATTGGGATCAATTTGATCTTAGCATCTAATATTTTCCGGATGCGCGCCCGGGTAATTTTAGCCTTTTTCCTAACTATCAACTCTCCAGTATTTGGATCGGTAATATTGAAGGATGCTCTCGTGTCGAGGAGTAGTTGTGGATCGACCTCCTGATAAAACTGGCCATCCCTGACTATTATGCGTTCTTTTTTATAAAAAGCATCCAGGATTTCCTGGGTGGAATATCCCATTGCCTTGAGAAGAACTGTTGCAGGTATTTTCCTCCGTCTGTCTATGCGGACGTAAGTAATCCCTTTAGAATCGAACTCCAGGTCAATCCATGAACCTCGCAAAGGGATAATTCTGGAAGTGTATAGTTGCCTGCCAGCGGGGTCGGTCTTGCCCTCATCCCGATCAAAAAAGATTCCTGGTGAACGGTGAAGCTGGCTTACTATAACTCGCTCCGTACCATTGATGATGAAAGTTCCTTTGTCAGTCATCAACGGGATCTCACCGAAATAAACCTCCTGCTCCTTGACGTCCCTGATACTCCTGTTGCCGGTGTCTGGATCCACATCCCATGACACCAGACGAACGGTGATCTTCAGCGCCGCGGCATAAGTGAGCCCCTTTGGAATGCATTCGTCCTTATCGTATTTTTCTTCCCCCAGGACGTAACGAATAAATTCTAAGGATGATGTTTCGTTGAAATCCTTTATGGGAAATACAGATTTAAATACAGCCTGCAATCCTATTTCCTCTCTCTCATCGGGATGTACGGTTTTTTGAAGAAACCGCTCATAAGAGCGTTTCTGAATCTCGATGAGATTGGGAATATCAATGATCTTTTTGATTTTGGCGAAACTTTGTCGCATAGATCGATTATTGGCTCTCAGTCCGACCATCATTCCCCCTCGAGGCATCTTGGGCCTCCAGATTTCCGTATGTATATGAAATGAAAGGTCACACCTTAATTTTCACGGGCATGTGAGAGATCACCCCGGGGCGATCTATTTAATCTCAACGCGGGCCCCAACCTCTTCTAACATGCCTTTGATTTTCTCTGCTTCCTCTTTGGAGATGCCTTCCCGAACCGGCTTGGGCACTTCTTCCACCAGCGCTTTGGCTTCTTTCAATCCCAGATCAGTAACCGAACGTACTACTTTGATCACCTGGATCTTTTGGCTGCCTGCTTCAGCAAGAACCACGTCGAATTCTGTCTTCTCTGGCGCTGCTTCTTCTGGTGCGGCCAGGGCAACTCCCACAGGAGCCATCGCAACGGGTGCAGCCGCGGTTACGCCGAATTTCTCTTCCAGCTCTTTAACGAATTGGGACATCTCCAGCACTGTCATGTTTGAGATGAAATCAATGACGTCTTCCCTTGTGACATTTGCCATGAATTGTTCCTCCTCAACAATGTTTAAGCCTCATGCGGTTCAAGCCGCAGTTTCTTGTTCTTTGGCCTGACGAATGGCTTCAATCACCTGTGCAAATTGGCGCACCACTCCGCTCAAAACGCTCACGAAATTGGCTATGGGGGCATTCATGCATTGAAGCGTCTGGACCAAAAGCACCTCCCGCCCCGGCAAGCTGGCAAGCTCTTCCAGCTGGGGCCTAAGCAATTTTTGCACCTCCAGGCTTCCAACTTGGGCTTTCAATTCGGGGTTGTTTTTTTCAAAATCCATCAATAACTTGGTGGAAACAGATGGGTCAGCTTGAGAAAAAACAAGCGCCTTGGGGCCAACGAAGTGCTCTTCAAGCTCTTCAAAGATAGTTCCCCGAGCAGCCAGTCGCAGGAGGGTATTTTTCACCACCTTAAGCTCAACGCCGCCGCGTTTGAGAATCCGCCGGAGTTCTGTCATCTTCTCAACGTTAAGACCCATGTAGCTAACCAGAACAGCAAGACTCGAATCTCTGAGATTTTCATGCAAATTGGCCACAAGTGCCTCTTTCTCCGCTCTGTTCAACTATGTGTCCCCCTTTCTTTTACATTCTCCAAGGGTGGTGTTTTTCCTCAGCATCTCCCGGCAGCTCAGGAGGAGCCTTCTGAATCTTCGGTCCAATAAAAGCATCTCGGCACACCGGCCGCTTATGGTTAAACATCCTCATCAGTATGTACCCGCTGTTTTAGACAAGGCACAAATAGAACATTCAGCACTCGGAAGTAAAACAATACTTCTTTCTTTTCGATCCCCGCCGTGGAATCAAGAGTCGCCCTGCTTGGCCAGCTTTTTCTTAAGGCTATTAGGCGTAATTATTTCACAAGGCTGCGTGCCATGCCGGGATCGATCTTCACTCCGGGTCCCATGGTGGAGGACAATGCAAGGCCTCGGAGATAAACTCCTTTGCTAGTGGCCGGCTTGAGCCTTATGACGGTTTCCAGGAGAGCCTTTATGTTATCCAGCAGCTTTTCAGCCCCGAAGGAGACTCGTCCAACTGATGCATGGAGAATTCCGGCTTTTTCAACCCGAAATTCGATCCGACCTGATTTAAGCTCCTGGATGGCCCTTGCCACATCGAAAGTCGCCGTACCCAATTTGGGGTTGGGCATCAGGCCTCTGGGGCCAAGAATTCGCCCCAGCTTGCCCACGAGGCTCATCATGTCAGGAGTAGCTATGGCCTTGTCGAAATCCAGCCATCCTTCCTGGATCTTTTTGGCCAAATCTTCCCCGCCGACATAGTCCGCACCCGCTTCGATGGCTTCTTTTTCTTTCTCGCCTTTGGCAAAGACCAATACCCTAGTCGTTTTACCTGTACCGTGGGGCAACACAACAGTGCCTCGCACCATTTGGTCGGCTTTTCGCGGATCCACCCCGAGTTTGATAGCAATATCCACGGATTCATCAAGCCGCGCGGTGGCTGTCGTGGCAACCAGACGGATAGCTTCTTCCAGATCGTATCGCTTCGTTGAATCTACTTTGCTTTTGATCTGCTTATATCTCTTTCCCCGTTTGGGCATTATGAACCTCGCTACATCAGTTCTTGATGATCTCAATACCCATACTTTCTGCAGTCCCCTCGATGATCTTAATCGCCCCTTCAATGTCATATGCATTTAGATCTGGCATCTTGAGATGGGCTATCTCACGGATTTGCTCCAGCGTTACCTGCCCCACCTTCTCCCGGTTAGGCTCCCCAGAACCCTTAGCTATCTGAGCCGCCTTTTTTAATAATATAGATGCAGGTGGCGTTTTGGTAATGAATGAGAAAGAACGGTCCGCGTATACAGTTATAACCGCCGGGATAATGGTTCCTTCTTGCCCTTTGGTCTGGGCATTAAATGCCTTACAAAACTCCATAATGTTAACGCCGTGCTGGCCTAGAGCCGGCCCTACGGGAGGAGATGGCGTGGCCTGTCCAGCCTGAATCTGCAATTTGATCATTCCCACAACTTTTTTCGCCATTGAATTCTCGCCACGGGGCTGCCTTCTTATCGCTGTTTTGGAGCAGACCCAGAGACAGCCAAAATCTACTTATGTTGTTATGAACGCTCTGTAACGCAGCCTGTTGCTATTCCTTGGTAACCTGGAAAAATTCCAGCTCCACCGGCGTCGCTCTGCCGAAAATACTAACCAGCACTTTAAGCTTAGCTTTTTCGGGGCGCACTTCATCCACAATGCCATTGAAGTTTTGGAAAGGGCCTTCCACCACTCGAACATGATCACCTTTCTCGAATGAAAATTTTGGTTTCGGCTTTAAAGCCCCTTCGGCAATTTGCTGAAGGATCTGATCAACTTCCTCGTCCGGAATCACGGAAGGAGTTTCCCTCCCTCCAATGAATCCAGTTACTTTTGGTGTATTTTTCACAATGTGCCAGGTTTCGTCGTTCAACTCCAATTGAACAAGGATGTATCCTGGGAAAAACTTCCGGCTCGATGTTCGTCGTTCCCCTTTGACAAGTTCTACCACTTTCTCGGTGGGGACTAAAATTTGGCCGAACTGCTCTTCCTTATTAAAAGCACGAATCTTTTCTTCAAGTGCTGCCTTAACCTTATTTTCGTATCCTGAATAGGTATGGATTACATACCATTTCTTGGCCATAATTATCTTTCGCCCTCTTCAAATTTTCTATTATCAAAATTATCAGGCAATGGAATAAGCAGATTCCTTCCGCACTCTTTCAGGAATCAACAATTTCACTACAGCCTCTTGGCATATTCATACTAAGGGCCGAAATGCATTGCTGGGGATATTTTATGGACACTAGCTCATTAGCAGTCGGACAATTCGACTTAGACCCAAATCCACGAGACCCAGATATAAAGCTATAATAAGAACTAGAATGAGTACAATAGAGGTTGAGCCCATGGTTTCTTTGCGGGAAGGCCATGTTACTTTTTTCAGTTCGGTGCGGACTTCCCGAAAAAATTGAAAGATTTTTTCAATCAATTTCGCTTGCATGCATATAACCATAGAAAACGGGCCTGCCTCTCGGCCTGCCCCATGTAAAAAAGGCTCTCGAACGCTCCACCTTCTATTATATTATGGAAAAACCCTTTTCTGGGGCAGCATCTTTCATCAGTCGATGGCATTTATACTTACTTGCATATTCGCCCCGACAGTGGATCGTCTTGGAAGCCTTTCAATGTAATAAATATTAAATATATTTTGGCAGGCCAGGAGGGATTCGAACCCCCAACACCCGGATTTGGAGTCCGGTGCTCTAGCCGTTAGAGCTACTGGCCTGTCTTTTCCTTGCTTCAGCTTATTAAATAAATATTCTATAAACTCAGAGAATCGGCAAAGCCTTCGTATTTTTTCATGGGGTTCATATATTTTATTTCATTGGTCACATAAAAACCCCACGAAGCTCTATTTGCTTTCCCTATGCAAGGTGTGACGACGGTCGAATCTGCAGTATTTCTTGAAAGCCAGCTTATCGGGAGTGTTCCTCTTGTTTTTGGTGGTAGTGTAATTCCTCCGCTTGCATTCGGTGCAGACCAAAGTTACAATCTCTCTTGCCATTTGGGATCTCCCGCATTAGCCTTCACAGATGACGTGAAAATCTCTTAAAATATTTTTCCCTCAAATCAATTTCATTCAGCATGACGAGCTAATTAAGCACGGCCCAAATAATCTTTCCCTAAAATCAAGTTGCTTCACTCGATAATCTCGCTAATGACGCCGGCTCCTACCGTTTTACCACCCTCACGGATGG
>CAZTAS010000150.1:0-16447 GCA_964611635.1 uncultured Thermodesulfobacteriota bacterium | reverse complement strand
TCGTGCTGTACCACTCAAAAAATGTTACTCTGATTTATACAAGTAAGCACTAGATTACTAAATTATTTACCATTTACATCTCATAAATATCAAAGATATTGATTAGCGCATGATAAGATTGAATCATCTCCCAGCGTTCCGGCGCGGAAAACCCATGAATAGTTGAATGCATAGAGACTTTCCAATGACTCGAATAGTTGTTTATATTTGGCACAAAATTCGCTTGTCCAACTAATTGCCAGCAAAGTAAGTTAAGCCCTTCTGACCAAACTTTTTTCCATTGTGGGAGTCAACGTATAACACCTTCTATTATTATAGGTGGATTTTATTACGCCGAGAAAATCGCCCTATCATGGAATTTACACCATAAAATAGTGGAATTGTCGCTATGGAAATTTTTCCATAGGCAGAGAAATATAATAAGACTATGAAAAGGAAGAGAAGAAGTGCTGATTGCGAAATTTTTGGAAGGAAGTTGATCTATATTCCTATCATTCATACAAAGATCGATATGGGTGCCCTAAATGAATCAATAAGGCGGTCAACCCTCCATAAGATGGGCCAGGCCGCTCTGAAGCGCAAAATGAACATGATAGAAAAAACTTGGAGTAAGATCGAAAAGTTCATAGACGAATTAGAACTCCCTTTCGAAAGAGTTCGCCTTTACCAGGATGGGTTGCCCGTTTGCGGTAGGGAGACTGAGATCGTCAAAGAGCTGGCAAATGCTGGAAGCCGGAATCATAGGCTCCTTTTTCGCTCAATGGAAAGGGGAGCTACGATAATGGGAACCGAATCTGCGGAGCTTCTTGTGGAAGAGTATGAACTAGTCAAAAAGATCCTGTCTCCAGAAGATACCTTGGAAGCTAGAAAAATTGGTGCTCATCAAAAGGCCTTGAGCAATTTGTTACTCAGAAAGCGCGACCAATATATTGCCGACCGCATTAATTATACTCTTCAAATTTGTGAAACGGGAATCCTCTTTCTGGGGATGCTTCACTCATTGGAAAACCTACTCGACGAAGATATTCGGGTAGTTTATCCGATCAATTGACCTCTTGATCATTAATGCAATAGATGATGACAAAAACAAACGGCCTGATTCTGATTGTAGACGATGAACAGCAGATATGTGAGTTTCTCTCCTGTCTCATGAAAAGAGAAGGACATGCCGCTTTAGTGGCTCGCGATGGAGATATCGCAATGAAGATGATGCGCACCAAAGCCCCCGATGTGCTGATAACAGATATCAAGATGCCGGGCATGGATGGCATGAAGTTGCTGAAACAGACAAAGAAATTGGACCCGGATCTTCCAGTTATCATGATCACCGCCTATGCTGATGTTCCCGGGGCAGTGGAGGCGATGAGGAAGGGTGCTCATGATTACCTTGCCAAACCTTTCGAACACCATGAGGTAATTCGAGTGGTGCGCCGGGCTTTAGCCGAACGAGATCTAAAGCAAAGGCTCAAGCACCTGTCCAATCAGCTCCAGGAAAATCTCTCCTTAAGGAAATTGATGGGACCAAGCGATACCATTGGCCGGATCATTTCCGATGTTAACCGTGTAGCAAAATCGGATTTCACAGTAGTCATTTCGGGAGAAACCGGATCAGGAAAGGAGGTTGTAGCTCGAGAAATACACTGGGCCAGTCACCGATCAGGAGGCCCTTTTATCCCTATCGATTGTGGAGCAATTCCGGAGACGCTTTTAGAGAGTGAGCTATTTGGTCACGAAAAGGGTGCTTTTACGGGTGCAGCGCTTCAAAAGCCTGGAAAATTAGAAGTGGCCAAAGGTGGAACATTGTTCTTGGACGAGATTTCAAATATGCCTTTAAGTTCTCAGACCAAACTTCTGCGCGTGATTCAGGAGAAGAGGGTCTTCAGGGTAGGTGGCACTATACCCTTGGACGTAGATGTCCGTCTCTTAGTCGCCAGCAATCAGGATCTCAGAGCTGCAGTGACATCAGGTATGTTCCGACGGGACCTCTTTTACCGGTTGAATGAGTTCACCATCAATATTCCGCCACTTCGAGAGCGCAAGGAGGACATTTATTACCTGGCTAAGCGTTTTTTAGATATTACAAATGCAGAATTAAATAAAAATGTGAAAGGGTTTTCAGAATATGCCCTGGAGGCTTTATACGTTTACGATTGGCCTGGAAATGTTAGAGAGCTTCGATCCACCATACGCCGCGCAGTGCTCCTGGCTGATGAGATGATCACTGAGAAGCATCTGGATATGAAAAGGGTGCCTGCCGCTGGCCCGGCTTCCACCCTGAAGATTCAAGGACTACAATGGAAAGGCCTTTCGCTCAAGGAGATCGTGCGCCTCAGCACCACCACCCTGGAACGAGAAGTCCTTGCACAGGTGCTAAAATATACAGGAGGAAACAAAGCCAAAGCAGCGCGATTGCTTCAGATAGACTACAAGACGATTCATAAAAAGGTGAAGCAATTAGGAATTTCAACAGATGGAGGGCAGTATGAGTAAAAAGAGGGATAGAGATGTTGGTCACAAAGGAAGTTTTGAAGGAATATTGGGTGGTCTAACCGATCTTGTGGAAAAACTCGGTGACCTGGCTGAAAAGGGTGAACAGCTATCAAGGACCGGCCAAATCCAATGGGAAGGGAAGGAAAAAGATTTTAAGGGTGTCTGTGGTTTCTCAGTCAAAGTAGGTCTCGGAGGAGAAGGGATTAAGGTTGAGCCATTTGGAAATATCCGTAGAGATGAGAAATCTGGGGAAGCCATCGTTCAGGAGATCCGCGAGCCGGTAGTAGATGTCTTTGAGGAGGAAGATTACACCCTGATAGTAGCCGAGATGCCAGGTATCGGTGCCGAGAATGTTCAGCTTGATGTGCAAGATGACTTGCTGACCATTTACGCGGAGAAAGGAGACAAGAAATACCGCAAAGAGGTTCTCCTGCCCAGGAGTTATCCCCGGGAAAAGATGATGGTCTCCTGTAACAACGGTATCCTGGAGATTAAGTGCGTCAAGTAGATTACAGGGGGCATCACATGGGGAAGTCCGAAGACTTGACGCTTAAGCTCAAAGTGACGGAAGCCCTGAATAAGGATGTGGGACGGGCTTACGCCCGCATGGGACCGGAAGATCTGGAAAAATTGCAAGCGGCTCTCGGCGATATCGTGGAGGTTATCGGGAAGCGGAAGACCGTATGCAAGGCGATGCCAGCATACAAGGAACTCCGCGGCCAGTCCCGTGTTCAACTTGATGGGCTCACCCGAGAGAATGCAGGCGCCGGCCTCGACGAGTTCGTGATGGTTCATAAGATCACCTACCGTCCTGCGGAACGTGTACTACTCGCTCCAATGAACATCACTCCTGCGGACCGTGACTTGAAGTACATTGGGAGCCTTCTTGACGGCTTGCCTCTACGAGAGGGAGACCGGATCCGCGCCATACTGTTCGGCAGTCGCTCAGCTGATTTCAAGGTGGAAAACACGACTCCAAAAGGGCCTGTAATCATTATTCCGACCACACAACTTGTAATCGGAAAGGCCCGAGGTGAAGAGAGCGCTCGTGTGGTATCTTACGAGGACATTGGGGGACTTAAAACACAACTTCAGCGCATACGAGAGATGATCGAACTTCCCCTGCGTTATCCGGAGGTATTCGAAAAGTTGGGGATCGACGCTCCCAAAGGCGTTCTTCTCCACGGCCCTCCTGGGTGCGGAAAGACTCTCATAGCTCGGACTATAGCCCATGAAACCGAGGCCAATTTCTTTTCCGTTAGCGGTCCAGAAGTCGTGCACAAGTTTTATGGAGAAAGCGAGGCCCACCTTCGTAAGATTTTTGAGGAGGCCACCCGGAAGAGACCAAGCATTGTTTTTCTGGATGAGATTGATGCCATCGCTCCCAGACGCGAACAAGTAGTGGGAGAGGTTGAGAAAAGGGTAGTAGCCCAACTCCTAGCCCTTATGGACGGGCTCACAAAGCGCCAGAGCGTCATTGTCGTCGCAGCCACCAACATCCCTAATGCTCTGGATCCGGCGCTACGCCGTCCTGGCCGTTTTGACAGGGAGATCTCCATTCCCATTCCTGATCGCAACGGCAGGTTAGAGATCATTGAAATCCACAGCCGAGGGATGCCTTTGGCCCAGGATGTGGACATGGCCCATTTAGCTGAGATCACCCACGGCTTTGTCGGAGCAGACCTCGAAGCCTTGTGCCGGGAGGGGGCCATGATTTGTTTGCGGCGCATCATGCCAAACATTGATTTTGCCCTGACCCATATTCCCTATGACCAACTCACGAAACTTGAGGTACACATGGATGACTTTCTCGTTGCGCTGCGGGAAGTCGAGCCCTCGGCCATCCGGGAGGTGTTTGTCGAGGTTCCGGATGTCCGCTGGCAAGATGTGGGCGGCCTGGGAGCTGTTAAAGAGCGCCTTGTGGAAGCGGTCGAGTGGCCTCTGAAATACCCTCACCTCTTTGAGAAAGCTGGGAGCAGGCCACCCAAGGGCATTCTCGTGTCAGGTCCGCCAGGGTGCGGCAAGACATTGTTGGCCAAGGCGGTCGCCAACGAAAGCAGGGTGAACTTCATCTCGGTTAAGGGCCCCGCTCTCCTTTCCAAATATGTGGGAGAGTCAGAGAGGGGAGTACGAGAGGTGTTTCGCAAGGCACGGCAGGCTGCCCCCTGTATCGTTTTCTTTGACGAGATAGACGCCTTGGTATCCGTGCGGAGCGCTGGATTATCGGATTCACGCGTTGCCGAACGGGTCCTCAGCCAGTTCTTATCAGAACTCGACGGGATCGAAGAACTGAAAGGCGTAATGGTGCTCGGAGCGACGAACCGACTGGACATGCTCGATCCGGCCGTTCTCAGGCCAGGCCGGTTTGATGAGGTGGTGGAGATACCGATGCCGGATGAAAAGGATCGGAAGGAAATCTTCGAAGTCCATCTTCGAGACAAGCCCCTTGAACCTGGGATCAGTCCTGATGAACTGGGCTCTGAAACGGAGGGGCTCACCGGTGCTGAAATAGCCTCGGTTTGCAACAAGGCCGCTCTTAGGGCCGTCCGCCGGGCGGTGGATGCAGGAAAAGAAAGCCCTGCCGAAAAGGTGGAAGTGCTTATCAAGCTCGCAGATATTGAAAGCGCTTTGGAGGAGGTGCAAAAAAGGGCGTGACTAATCATGCCTTCCGTTGTGAGATTAAGCGGGAAAGAGGAAGGGTTGTGCCAACCGAAATTCATAACCCGGTTACTTAGGACTGAGAGATGAAGAGAGACAACAGCGAAGCTATTTATCTTTATTGCATTGCTCGTTCCGATCTTCTACAGCTTATTGAGGGAACAGGGGTGGATGGAAAAAATCCACTTTTCTTACAGAAATTCTCAGATATCGTAGCGGTGATAAGCATGGTTCCCCTTGAGGAATTCTGCGGAACATCGGCAGAATCCAGAATGAAGGATCTATCCTGGGTGGGACCTCGTGTCTGCTGCCACGAAGAGGTTGTCGAGCAGGCTATGCGCCATTCTTCCGTGCTTCCGGCTCGGTTCGGAACTATTTTCTCTTCGCTGGAAAGCCTTGATAAACTTTTAAATATAAACCAAGGGGCGATATCGAGGTTTCTTGACCAGGTGGCTGACAAGGAGGAATGGGCCGTCAAAGTCATGCTGAATAGGGCAAAAGCTAAGGAGAATCTTTTTTCTATAAGCCATGCCAGAGCGGCAGAATACCTCGCGGCATTATCCCCGGGGATGCGTTATTTTCAGGAACAGAGGATCCGGAGCGAGGTTGAGAAGGAGCTGATGGGCTGGTTAAGGGAAATTTGCAGAAGGATCTCGAATTATTTGTGTCTTTATGCATCGGATTTTTGCGAACGCAGGACGCTTCCCCGAAGCGATACGGAAAGCGATATGGAGATGGTGCTTAACTGGGCTTTTCTGGTGCCTCGAAGTGCTGTGCCGGACTTTCATGCCCGGATCAGCAGAGAAAATGAAGACTTCGCACACCAAGGCCTGCTCTTCCAATTATCAGGACCATGGCCCCCTTATAGCTTTTGCCCTTCTTTAAAGAATGAGGAAAGTGGATGAGATACTTGCTTTATTGCATCTTTCACAGCCCTACTTGGACATCGTTCCGAGCAGCAGGCAGGCGCGATAATCAAAAGCCAGAAACCCTTTTGGGCGTGGATGGTCAACCTGTTTTTATGGTGGATAAGAATGGTCTTAGTGCTGCTATCTCCAGGATTACCTATGAGAACCTCACTCCAGATATATCTCGAATCCGAGTTTACGAAAAGGTCATCGAGTCATTTCATCAAGACAATGCGGTGCGCGGGGTTATTCCGATGCGGTACGGATGTCTGTTTGAAGAAGAAACACAGGTCATCCAGCTCCTGAAAGAACGCTGCAAACAATATGAGGCGATCCTCAAAGAGCTGGAAGGCTGTGTAGAGATGGGGATACGAATCCTTATTTCGGACTTTGGATTTATGATGTTAACTTTAACCTCCCCCTTTCCGGAATCCTCAATTTGTGCCTGCCAGCCGCTTTCACTTCAGGCAATGGCAGGCGGGTTCAATCCGTATTCAACCAGCCCAGGGAGAGCTTATTTGGCGGCCCGTAAGTCTCATTATGCGCAGCAGGAAAGGTTGACCAAAAAAGTCAGCGAAGTCATCGAAGGATGCCGTGCAGCATTTGCCGGGCTGTTCGTAAAATGCAAAACGGAAAGCTCCCTGTTTCTCAATCCACAAACCATAATTTACAATCCCATGCTCGCCCTTTATTTTCTCGTGCCGAGAAGATCTATAGAGTCCTTTCGGGAGGTGTTTTGGCATATGAGTTTCAAGGAATCCGCAAAGCTTCTCCTGAGTGGCCCATGGCCACCTTATAACTTTGTTCTTCCAGATCACCCCCAGAATCAAAACCTGCTTCGGGTATCAGGATGATGATAATGGATGGCAGGAATCGAGTAGAAAGGAGGATTCCTTAATGGAACTGAAGATTGTTCAGGCTCCATGCCAAAATCATTTTGAACGTTACGAAAAGCTCTACAAAATGCTTCTAGATGCCGTTCCCTCCTCGGTCTTGCTAATCGACCGGGATATGCGTGTCTTCTCTGCAAACCGAAATTTTCTGGAAAAGAGCCGACGCTCCATATCGAACACAATAGGTTGCCGCCTTGAAGAAATATTTCCTTCCATTATTCTCAACAATATGGATATAACTGGCTGCATTCGCCAGGTCTTCGATAAGAACAAGCCGACCATAGGAGAGCGGATGACTTATCGGGGGCCGGGGGTTCCGACAAGGATTTATTATTATCGAATCCTCCCGTTCTCCTGGAAGGGGGTTGTTGAGAGTGTGATGCTTTTAATGGATGATGTGACAGAGCAGATGAGGTTAAGTGAGGAGGTTCTTTTGATGGAGCGTCACTTGGCGAGCGTCGTCGAAAGTGCCAGCGATATCGTCCTTTCCACCGATATAGAAGGGAGGATTTTAACCTGGAACGCCGCCGCTGAGAGGCTTTCGGGACACACGATCCATGAAGTTAAGAAGCGTTTCTTCTTTGAATACTGCATTGAAGATCAACAGGAAGAGGTAAAAAAAGTTTTCGCCAACTTGAAAAATGGAAAGAAATCACAGATGGCCGAATGGGATCTCATCACAAAGCACGGGGAGTGTATTCAGGTCGCATGGGTTTGTTCTCCGATGAAAGACGACCAGGCCAAAACAGTGGGAATCGTCGCGGTGGGAAGGAATCTCACAGAGCGCCATAAATTTGAGATGCAGCTTTTGCAATCACAGAAACTAGCCGCATTGGGCGTGATGGCTGGAGGGATTGCCCATGAGATTCGAAACCCCCTGGCGATCTGTTCGTCAGCCGCTCAGTTTCTCATGGATGATGACATCACACCGGCGTTTCTGAAACAGTGTGCAGAGAAGATTCACGCAGGTATCCAGAGAGCGTCCATAATCATAGAAAACCTTTTGAGGTTCGCCCGTCCCTCGGCAAGAACCGAGAAAGTGCAAGTCGATCTTTTCTCTATCATCAAAGAAACACTCACATTGATCACCAACCAGGCAAGGCTTCAAAAGGTCGTTCTGACGTCGCATTTTCCCAAAGAACCAGTGCTGATCTGGGGCATTGCCAGTCTTCTTCAACAGGTGTTCATGAATTTTTTCCTAAACGCCATCAATGCCATGCCTGATGGGGGAACTTTAAGTATCACTGCGGAGAAAACAGTCAGTGAGGTATTGATTCGCATTACAGACACGGGCAAAGGCATTTCCAAGGTAGACATTGAAAATATATTCGATCCCTTTTTTACGAGGCTGCCTGTAGGAAAAGGAACGGGATTGGGGCTTTCAATCTGCTATTCCATCGTGAAACAACATTTCGGCTCCATTGAGGTGGACAGCTTTGAAGGAAAAGGCAGTACTTTTACCATTAAATTGCCCATATTTAAGGAGCAAGCATGAGAGAGCACGAAAAAATATTTCTCATCGTGGATGATGAGCCGGATATGTGCTGGGCTTTGGAGCATATATTAGAAGCACATGGATTTCTTTCAAAAATAGCACTATGCGGCCAGGAGGCCCTTGCATTAGTGGAGAAAAATAGCTTCCAATTGGTTTTCCTGGATGCCAAGCTGCCGGACATGGAGGGGCTCGAATTGGCAAGGCGGATTCGAGAAGTGAATCCTGCCATTCGCATCGTGATGATTTCGGGTTATTTTTACAGGGATGATGTGACGGTACAGTATGCCCTTGCAGAGAATTTGATCTCCGGTTTTATCGCCAAACCTTTCCGCCACGAGGAAATCCTGAAAACGATCGAGAAGATTGCGGAATCTTTGTGATCCCGTTACCTGAAGTGAGGAATGGATTCCACTAAATTGTGGAACGTCTTCCATAGCTTTTACTACTGAACCTCGCATCTTCAAGCATCAACTCACCACATCAATTATCCTAATTTTCTTTAAATTTCAATACTTACATAAAGAAGAATTTCAATCTCTTTCTGGCATGAAATTCGCTGTTTATATAAATGCAGACATGTCTATTTAAACGCCGGTACTGGCAACAAACCAGATTGAGTTGAGAAAGGAGAATGGCAATGGCACAGGTTCAGAAATCAACGGATTCCTCGAGTCTGGCAGAAGTTGTGGACCGGATCCTGGACAAGGGCATCGTGATCGATGCCTGGGCCAAGGTGTCTCTGGTTGGGATCGAGCTTTTGTCCATCGAGGCGCGGGTAGTTATCGCTTCGGTCGAGACCTACCTGAAGTACGCGGAAGCCATCGGCCTGACGGCCAGCGCAGCCGTCCCGGCTTGATGCGAAGTTATTTATGTTTAAAGTTTCCTTAAGCTGGTTGGGGCTTATATAGCCCCTTCCGGCCAGGGAACCCTGAGATTCTCTTTAGAGTTGGAAATCATGGCGGCGTTAAACATAGGCCGATAGTCACTTTTAAGTATATGAAAAAAAGGAGAAGAAGATGGGTCGCTTAACCGATGATATGACTCGATTGTGTGGTGAGATAAACGGCTTGCGCAGAACACGAGAAGCATTCATCAAAGAATTAAAGCATGGCGTGGCTATGACAAAGGGTGCCGTGGCAGAGATGCAAGCCAGCTTTCACAATGCTCATGCAGATATGGCAAAGAAGACAAAAGCTGAACGGGTTACATTTATAGCCAAACTCAAGGAGTCCGTATCAGAACGAAAGAAAAAGGTCGCCAAAATGCGACAAAAATTTGCGGATGAGATCGAAGGAGCTCGCTTGGCATGGTTTGGCAGGCGTGCGTGATGGGATGGATAGACTTTAAATTTGAAGACCAAAAAAAGAAGAATAAGGAGAAATAACATGGGTTGTTTAACCGACGATATGACCCGGTTATGTGGTGAAATAAGTGCCTTGCGTAACACGCGAGTAGCATTCATCAAAGAATTAAAGCATGGCGTGGCTTTGACAAAGGATGCCGTGGCAGAGATGCAGGCCGGATTCCGCAATTCCCACGCCCGAATGGCTCGCAAGACAAAAGATGATCTCCTACTGGTTGTATCAGATCTAGCAACATTTGTGACCGATTTGAAAGCTCAAGTGTCTCAGATGCGAGTGAATTTGCACAATGTTCACGCCGAGACAGTCAGGAAGGCAAAGACTAAAAGAGCAAAATTCATATCCAATTTAAAGAGAGAGGTCGCCGGCCTGAGGCAGGAATTAGCATTTGACATCAAAGGGGCACGACGGGCCTTGTCAGGACCATCTCCTGCCGAAAGGAAGGCAGAAGAAGAGGCTGAACGACGACGCGCCGAAGCCGAGCGGAAGGCCAGGGAGGAGGCGGAACATCAGCGGATAGAAGCCGAACAACGGGCACAGGAAGTAGAGAACCGTAAGCTTGTGGAAACCGCGGAATCCGAGGGGCTGGACAGAGAAGAGAAAAGGAAAAAGGTGAAACCCGCAGTCAGAGACAAAAGAATAAAAAAATACAAAGGGTGAGCAGGTGATAGTTAGATCGGATGGATCTGTGGTAATGGATTGAGATTGTTTCCAGGGATTTGTAAATTGATAAAACTTGCCTTCAAGTAGCAAAGGAATGCGTAATAAAAGCGGAACAGAGAATAGGTAATGTGCTGGATGGTCCACAGAGCTGCGAATTACATGCGGCTTACCATGACCAATAAACTCTTAAAAAATATTGGAGTAAACAGCTTATGAATGGCGACCATTTAAGAAGTTTATCAGCGGCCAAGGAAAGAGTCCAGATCGAGGGCGATAAGATCCTCCCCGAGTCAAGCGATGAGTTCGTCTGCACGCATTACGTCCAGGAGCTGACGGATCGCGCCCTCGCTTATCTCGAGGTGGGGTACCCCGTCCACTTCGCCGGACCGGCGGGGACGGGGAAGACGACAATCGCTTTTCATGTTGCCTCGAAGCTTGGCCGGCCGGTTACCCTCATTCACGGCGATGATGAGTTCGGGAGTTCCGACCTGATTGGCCGCGACGCCGGGTACCGCAAGCATAAACTCATTGACAACTTCATCCACACCGTCATGAAAACAGAAGAGGAGATGAAGAGCTTGTGGGTGGACAACCGTCTCACCACGGCCTGCACGAATGGAGACACTCTCATCTACGATGAGTTCACCCGTTCGAGGCCAGAGGCAAATAATGCGCTCCTCAACATCCTGGCGGAGAAGATCATCAATTTGCCAAGGTTGCGCAGTTCCGGAGATGGTTATTTGGAAGTACATCAGGACTTCCGGGCCATCTTTACCTCTAACCCTGATGAATATGCTGGAACCCACAAGACCCAGGATGCCCTCATGGACCGGCTCATCACCATAAACCTCGGCCACTACGACCGTGAGACGGAGGTTCAGATCACCATGGCCAAGTCAGACATTATGCGGCCGGAAGCGGAGACCATCGTGGATATTGTGAGGGAACTGCGCGGCGTCGGGGTCAACAACCATCGCCCCACGATCCGGGCCTGCATCGCAATCGCCCGGATCCTCGTCCACCGCGGGAGCCGAGCTCGCGCGAAAGACCAAATATTCCAACGGATCTGTCGAGACATCCTCAATACCAACACAGCGAAGGTTACCCGCGATGGGGAAACCATCATGCCCCAAAAGATAGACGAGGTGATCGAGAAGGTTTGCGGACGTAAAGAAAATCGGAAGAAGAAACTCAAAGTTTATTCTAAAAGCACAACCACATACAAGGAGTAAAGGTATGGCTATCCCCAAAAAAGGTCTGAAGGATATCCGCACGCTCGCAGGGAGGGTCAATCAAGCTTATTCTTCCCCTTATAAAGCGTATATGCAGCTTTGCTGTCTCGAGATGGAAAAATTCCGACGGGGGAAAGAAAAGGAGAGCGCAATGCATCGAGTAAAAATGATCGATGATCGCTTTGAGGAAATCGAGGCCGAAAAAGCTGCCATTTCGAATGCCTTGAACGGACTAAACAGCGGCACGACCTCAAAAGCTCGGGCTATCCAATCCAGGCCAGCAAATCGCCGGAGCATGGGCGGGTTTAAGATTAAGTATTAAACCTATTGGCTGAGAAGCATTGAGAGCCGAGTATCATCTGTATATTGATGGTAACTATGAGGGCAACTCGGAAAGAGGCCATCATGTGTTTCAATCACAGAGGGATAAGTAAAAAAAGACTTCTGTATTGCGGTTTCCTTTAAAGGGCTAGAACATTATATGAGATTTGAATGGGGTAGAGAAGAGGGAGAAGAATAAGAAATGAAAATTAATTGTATTGGATGCGGGCATAAAGTGGAACTGGATGATGCTTATAACAATTATGAGGGTCATGTTAAATGCTTCATTTGCGGCGGGATGCTGAAGATCAAGACTAAAGAGGGTAACCTTAAATCAGTCACATTAATGAATATTTCGCCGCCCCAATCGATCAAAGAAGCTTTTGATTCCACTCATCCATAGATGAGAACTTGAGATATTAGACATAATTATTTCAGGTGGTTCTTTATTCCCATTCGCTATTTTGCTCTGCAGGAAAAGGAGTTCATAAAAAGATGGCGAAGCAAACAGCAACCAGGAGCGGGAAATACCTTTACGCCATAATTGCTGGTTCCGAGGACATGAGCTGCGGCCCTATCGGCATTGATGGCGGCGAGGTCTATTCAATCTCCAATGGCCGGATATCAGCGGTGGTCAGTGATGTTCCCAACGAAAAGATCCGTCCTGAACGCCGCAATATAGCAGCCTACCAAGAAGTTCTCAAACGGCTGATAAAAGAGAATACCGCGCTGCCCATGTGCTTTGGCATCATTGCAAATGGTCATAAAGAAGTCAAAAATATTCTCACTCGCAACCAGGAAACTCTCCTCGTACAAATTCGCCTAGTGGCTGGCAAGGTGGAAATGGGATTGCGGGTCACATGGGACGTGCCGAATATCTTCGAGTATTTTGTTAAAACCCATTCAGAGCTTAAATCGGCTCGTGACCGAATTTTCGGCTCCAACCGAGAGCCCACACTGGAAGAAAAAATCGAAGTCGGGCGGATGTTTGAGCGCATCCACAATAAAGACAGAGAGCTTTATACAGAGAAAGTGGGAGGAATTCTGGTCTGGCATTGCTTTGATATCAAGAAGAACAAATGCCGGAATGAACGAGAAGTGATGAATCTTGCATGTCTCATATGGCGAGAGGCTCAAGATGATTATGAAGCCGCTGTATTTGAGGCGGCACGGCTTTTCGACAACAACTTCGCATTCGACTATAACGGGCCCTGGGCGCCTCACAATTTTGTTGATATAGACCTTAAGCTCTGAGCCCTGAAAAACTTCTGGAGAAAAAGATGCTGGTCATTGACGACGTCCTGCTTTTTCCTGTCCGCAGTATCCTATGGACTTTCCGTAAAATTCACAACGCTGCACAACAGGAACTCGCCAACGAGGTGGAGGCCATCACCGCAGAATTGAGCGAGCTTTATATGATGTTGGAGACTGGGAGAGTCACTGAGGTTGAGTGTGATGCCCGAGAAAAGGAGCTCCTCGACCGGCTGGACGAGATACATGAGCGTAAAACACGTATCGAAGAAAAACAAGAGCACATTGAAAATGAAAAGGTTGTAGGGAAGCGGTGAATGCGGAATGGGGTCTACAATTGTTCACTAATGCATGTGATTTAGCATTCGCCATTTTACATTTGAATGATGTCACCCTAAACAATTCCCATTGGAGCGATGGGCGTGGCTGCACTTTTTTTAGACGATCGAGATCTGCGACTGTTACTTTTTGGTGGCAAAGACGGTGCAGGGAAGACCACCTGCGCGACAGCCACTGCAATCCGCTCCTCCCGAAGTTCTCCTCAGGGCTCCATCCTCCTCGTATTAAGCGATCCAGCGCACTCCCTTGCCGATAGTTTGGCTGGCTTTACACCTGCTCACAATTTAGAGATCATCGAGTTCGACGCCCGCGAATGTCTGGTGACCTTCAAGGAGAACCACAACGAGAAACTCCATAACATCTCATCTCACGGATTTAAAAGACTTTTTCCCACAAACATAATGTCCTGGTTTATTGCCAAGGTGAGACCCGCGGTCTGCATCGACTTGTGGAGTTGGGGCAGGCTTTATACCAGCCTCCATGGTAAGAGTCGATGCTTATGTATTCTGAAAGAGTACGAAGAAAAAGTATACCTGCAAGCCTTCAAATCGGAGGAATAACTTATGCCTGAATTTTCACTCAATGACACAGAGCATGTCTCGCTTTGCGAGGCACTCGATCGTATTCTCAACAAGGGTGCCGTGGTAACTGGGGAAATGACAATTTCGGTCGCCAACATCGATCTACTATACCTGGGATTGCAACTCATACTTACTTCCATTGAAACAGCCCGCGGAATAATGACCACGAATAGGGATGCGGTGTATGGATCTGACCGATGAACAAGATTGAACAACCTAAAGTTGAGTCAAATGACCTGAATGATTTTGCCACAGTGATGCAAGCAGGAACCGCTTCGCTGTCTAGCCCTTCGGCCGGGGTGAGCCTGCCTGCCCTCAAAGCGGGGCGGGCAGGCCGGCTTAATATTAATCAGGATGATGTGAAGAATGGCCTTGGACAACTGGTCCTGACGTTGGTGAAACTTCTTCACGAGCTTCTGGAGCGCCAGGCAATCCGACACATCGATGCCGGATACCTGAGCGATGATGAGATTGAAAGACTCGGGATGACCTTGATGATGCAAGCCCAGGAGATTGAAAGGCTCCGCAAGGAGTTCGGCCTGGAAGAGGAAGACCTCAATCTCGACCTTGGCCCGCTAGGGAAGCTTCTGTAAGGAGGACTCATAATGACAATTCAATGCGCCCCTCAGCATTCCCTTGAGAGCACTAATCTGGCAGACCTGCTCGAACGTGTCCTGGATAAGGGCGTCGTCATCGCTGGTGACATCAAAATCAAGCTGGTGGATATTGAGCTGTTGACTATCCAGATTCGGCTGGTGATCTGCTCTGTAGACAAGGCTAAGGAGATGGGCATGGATTGGTGGGTGAATAACCTGGCCTTCAGCAATCAGGCTAATCAGCAACTGCCAGCGGATTCCCTCTCCAGGATCGAGGAGAGGCTGGCAAAGATGGAGGCCACCTTGGAAAAAAAGCATGGCAATTCACACCAAAGTGCTGAACCTTGCCCGGGAAGGGATCGAGGTTTATCGTAACGCTGCCCGTTGAACAACCCAAAGAAAGAGGCACACAATGAATGAAGATAATAGACTGATCACGATTATATGTGCTGAAGATGATGCAGAAGACCGCATGTTTATCAAGGATGCGTGGGAAGAGAGCCTGATTCGAAACAAACTGGAGTTCGTTGAAGATGGCGAAGAATTCGTTTGTGAGATCGCTATCAGAGAACTTATCTTGCCATCGGGGGCTACCCGTATTCACGGTTATTATGCGTGATATCACTGAGAAAAAACGTGCTATGGATCTGGCCTCAGAGCAGCGTGCTTATAAAGTAGATCACAATATTTCAGAAGCACTTCGCTCCATGGCTGAACAAATAGGTTTCCTAAAGCTCAGTGCCCACGAGGTAATAGAGATTCACAGTGCAACTATAAAAAAAATATCAAAGGAGCCACTCCTCAGAAGGCTCAAGCCTATGCCGAAGAGGGGCGGTTGATGGTTCTTGAATTAATGGGACATCTGAACACTTACTACCGCAATATTTCATTGCACTCCTGGATAGCCTCTGATCATGGAGGACGATCATGAAAAAATTTCAATTAAAGTTGTACATTACCGGGCAAACACCAAGATCCGAGCAGGCCATTGCGAACATGCGCAATATTTGTCAAGAGGAATTGAGAGGTCAGTACGAACTTATCATCATCGATGTGTTGGAACGCCCACAGATGGCTGAGGATGAGAAGATCATCGCCACACCGACCCTGATCAAGGCTCTACCATCGCCCCTTCGGCGCATCATCGGTGATCTATCCAATAAAGAAAAGGTCCTTCTGGGGCTGGATATATTGACCACAAGAGAATCTAGTTAACAATAAGGGATATCCATGGCTACAAATCAATACCGGCAAATCGAGAAGCTTGAAACCGGTCTTTCCGGTTTTGATTTGATTTCTCTTGGTGGTCTGCCCAAAGGCCGCACCACCTTGGTTTCCGGAACAGCAGGCAGCGCCAAAACTGTCTTTGCCGTCCAATTCCTGGCCGAGGGGAATACAAGGGCCAATGAAAATGGCGTTTTTATAACATTTGAAGAATCTCCCGGCGACAACCGCAGGAATATGAAGGGCCTTAATTGGGATATTTCCAGATGGGAGTCCGAGGGGAAATGGGCCTTTGTGGATGCCTCTCCCCAGCCGGAAGAAGAAAAAATCAAATCCGGAGACTATGACTTTTGAGCCCTCTTGTGCCTTTGATCGGCACCGGTCCAAATTGAATGACTGTGGATTTTATAATTCTTTCATGAGGAGGGGCGAATG
>CAZTAS010000149.1:0-16528 GCA_964611635.1 uncultured Thermodesulfobacteriota bacterium | reverse complement strand
TTGAAAAATCAAGGTCGTAGAGGAAGAGGACTTTCAATTGCAAAATTTGGGTTAAATCGGGCATCGGGGCAAACAGGTGGCCTGTTTGTACCATTACCTCAATAGGTTGGTTGGTGTTGCCAAACATAACTATGCTGGCATCGCCGGACACTGCTTCTTTACCCCTCTGGAACGTGCCCGACTCACAGTAAGTTTTCATGGTAGTGATGACTTCCTTTGGCATCTTCTGGAGGTCGGCCACCTCGTCGAAACCAACGACATCCCAAATGGATACCATCCCCTTCTGCGTTCCACTTATGTGCCCAAACATGTTAGCTACTGTGGTCGGTCCTGTTAGAAGGGCACCATAAGGGGATATCTCCTGGATGGCAAAGGTCTTCCCAGTTCCGCGCGGCCCGAGCTCTATGATGTTGAAGTTTCATTCAGCGAGCTGAATAAGGCGCACCAAAAAAAGCAGTTTTAAGTGCCGATCCATGTTCGATGGCTCGTAGCCCATGCTGCAGACTGAGAGATCAACCCATTTCTCAGAAGAAAACTCTTTGCGAAAGTGTCGATATTCATCGAGGTCGAAGGTTGCAATCTGGATCGGGGATAATTTGTCGATCCAGAAAGGATACTTGCCGCGACTCTCCTCGTCGTATTCAAAACGCATGTTAAGCTCTGTCCAGATGCCACCCATGAGGAGGCGCTCGAACTCACGAATATAGTGCGTAGGGATATGGATTTATCTATGGCCAAAATTGACAGCCTCAGCCCAGTAGTTTGAGTTGACAAGTCTTACCTTCACTTTGTCAATGAAAGTATGGCTGCCTTGTTCTTTTACCAGGCTTTGAGCCTTGGTTGACTCATCTGGGCCGATATAGTTCTTGGCAAGGGTCTCGTTGACCACCTGGAGTCCCATTTGGATCGCTAATTCGTCGCCAGATGCGCAGTACTTTCCCAGCAGGTACTCGAGCACGAAGACCGGCACGTTTGCACCGACCTTGACCTTCCGGACCAGGTCTTTACGGACCACCCTGCCGGCGAAGATGCGATTACCCTTGTCGTCGAGAGCGTCTCTTGTCGTTACCTGCTCGTTGTTCATAGTCAGATCCCCAGTTTGACAGGTATATCGTCAGACTGGTCCAAGACAGCGTCAGTGCCCCGGGTCTTGGGCCATGACGCGCACCGAGGTGCAGTCGCCGCGCGTGAGCATGAGGCCCACGTTCGCTTCGGTGCCGGGTTTCACGCGCAAGACTGCGGTAGAGCGATCGAGTTCGGCTCCAATAGGCATTCCGGCCTGTCCCACCTGCTCGCCACCCGACACCAGCACGACGCGCAGTGCGACTGGGTCCTTGGTGAACAGGTCGCCCTCCACGAGGACTCGGACTCCAAAGGTTCGATTCGTCAATTTGTCGGGCACGCCACGAAGACACGCAAGCTTGCCGGTCGGTGCCTTGGAGTCACGAATTGGGATCCAAAGGCTCACCACCGGGATGACGAGTTCCTGGAGGCTGAAGCTGCCGTGATGGAAGATCAGCCCTCCACCAGCCTTGAACACGCCGAGACCCGTAGGAAAGACGAAGTCGAGATCCGTGTTGTAGCCCAGTTCGGCACCCGTAATACGAACGGTTCCCGCAGGTGTCGTACCCCCGTATCCAATCCAGCAGCGCCGATCAATGTAAAGCGTGTCTACGCCGGGATTGTCGGTCATCATATACTCGTCCTTGCGAATCGAGAATTGATGACCGTGGTCCACGATAATGACGAAGTTCTCCATGCCGATGCTGGCAAGCTTCTTCACCGCTCGCGCGAGGTTGCCGATGATAGTGTCCATGACTTGCCGCGCGAGCAGCCCAGCATCCAACTCGCCTATAAAGTCGATTTCTTGCGAGCGGACGATCACGAGGGAGGCTTCAGCGATAACCTTGCAGAGTTTGGAGGGTGGCGTTCTAAGGAGCTTGCCCTTGTGATCCACTACGGAAAAACTCGCAGACGAGCCAGGCAGAAGCGCGGCCATTCCAACCCGGGTAATCGATGGAAGTGCAGCCACTGCGGGCCGTACGGTCAGATCTTTCGTTCCGTGCAGCTGTCTGGCGAGATCGACGCCCATTTCGAAGCGCATCGCGTCGACAAAAAAGTAGGCGACGCGGCCTCCCATGACCTGCACCATCTCCGAATATATCTGCGTCTAATGAAGGACCCCGGGGGCGGTCCATTCGGCTTCCCTGAGGGCTATGGCAAAGCAGTCCGCCACACGCTTGAGGAGCTCCTCGTGCTCGCGGCGGACGACGGCGAGTGCCTTTTCTGCCTCTGGCTCCTCGTCCATCCTGGCGACCCAGGTTTCGAGCCGCCGATGAAGGCTGTCGACCTGGTACCACCCATCGATTGCCTTGTAGGCCGCAAGCCACTCCGCTGGGTCGCTCCCCATCTTACTGAGTGCCGGCCGAATTCGGTGGAACTCACAGCCGAGCTCGACCATGAGGCGGCAGGACTCCCACTGTGCCTGGCGAGACACGTTCCGGTCGATCCAGAAACTCCGGCCTCGCTCCGTGATGACGGTGAGCGCTTCTTCGTACTTCTTCGCGGCGATGAGCTCCCCTGCGTAAGTGAGAAGTCGGCCCTCTTCAAATCGGAACGTTTCAATCTCGCCAAGGTGTGCAGCGTCCACCTTCGCATCATTGAGGCCCAGATCGTTCTCGACGCGATCAGCTAAATCGACATAGCGCTCCGGATGCGCATGTCGCAGGGTTTCCGCGACCTCGCGGATGCGTTCCACGTGTTCCTTGTTCGGTGGCATGGGCATCATGCTGAGCGAGGGTGGAGGTTCGCATCCCAGATCGGACCGGAACTCGTTAACGAGCACTTAGCGAATCTTGCGTTCGCGAGCCTCGGCGAGTGTGGTTCCTGCAGGCAAGGGCAACCCAAGTCGTGTGTCGATCAGCTTGAAGAGCTCGCCAGTTGCCTCTTTCTCCGCGATGGCTGCGTCCTTCTGGTCATCGGCAATCCAACGCGCAAGTAATGCCTCGCTTTGAGCACCGCCAAAAAGGTTGCGGAGAACCGAATGGAGCTTCCCGTTCTCGTCTTATTTGAGGAACGAGACGATGTCGTCATACGTGACGGTCGCCGTTCGGAGCATCTCGTCGATCTGCCCGTCGGTGAAGTGCTTGCAAAGTATATTGAGGGCGAGTCGCCTGAGCTGGGGTTCGTAGCAGGTACCCCCTTTCTCGATCTCCATCAGCACCGAGCCTTTCCGGTCCCGCGCGGCTCCAGGCCGGTAGATGATCGCGCTCAGGCCAGAAATGCATGGCGAGGTGCGACCAGTCGTAGTCGCCGGCCACGAGCTTGTCCCAGCAGTGCTTACACTCTTTCTGCCATGGTCTGTGCTGGGGGACCAGCCGCCAGAGCAGCGCGAAGTTGATGATGACGCCTTCGTTGAGATCGGGGTTCCAGAGCGGAGCGATGCGTGCCACCTCCTCGCGGAACGCCCGCAACTCCTCGACGAAGGCCTCTTGCTCGGCGATCTCCTTGTGTTGGATCGACGTGGGGTTGGGGCCCACCGTTTGCATCAGGTTTGTAAGCTTTCGGCCCTCGTGCTTGAGTTTGGGTGTCACGTAGTCGTTCAAGACCTTATACAAGATGTCATTCGTGAAGCGGTGGTAATATAGCCAGACTGTGTAGTTTGCAGAGGGCGTGGCGAACTGCCAATAGATGGGGGCTTGGCGCTTGTGCATCGAGTATCGCGCAACATGCAGGTCAAAAAAACCCGTTCGGAGTAATTCGGTTATTGTTCTGGAGTTAGGCGACAGAACCTCCGCGATCTGCGGCTCAAGTCGAGCTCACGCCCCGCCAATGACATCCCCAGTAGCAGTGGCAAGGCTGTGGGAAATGTCATGGTGGTGCCCAGGATCAACTACAAATACCTCCGGGGCATCAGAAACACGCTGTTCAAGGCCCAGGGCAATGTGCCATCTTAATTCAAATTTTACGTGTGGATCAGGCGGTAAAGGTCTGAAAAAAATGTCGGACGGCCATCTCCCGAACGCAATGCCAAGCAGGCCCGAGACGATATCCTCTGCAGCTTGTCTTCTCGCCTTGGCCAACTGCTTTACCGCAAAGTCCGGAAGGTTGAGAATGTCCTCTGGATTGAGGCGCTCTGCGTGGGTCTTGCTCTCCACGTTATGATCAGCGAAAAAACACTTCTTGGTGATGACGCATACAGGTACCCGTTCCTGACCTCCCTGCGTACCATTAGAACCATACTCCATTGGATGCGGCCCTATTACAGCATTAACGAATGACTTTTCGTCTTTTGTCATACCAAAAGCGTTTGCCACCATCCTATCGGCCTCATAGTGAAGACTCAGAATCTCCAGTATCAAATGTTTCCGGCCACACCAGAGGTCTTCAGCGAGCTCATCCAGATCGTCTCGGCGGTAGCTTCCCGGAAAGAATCCCGTGAATTCGGGACTGATCTCTTCACCAATATGTAGCCGCCGATGAAGCGTTATACATTGCTCGCAGATTTCACCCAGACGCTGCCACGACGATTCATCGAGTTTCGGGATCGGGCATCGGCCAACTAATCCGTTTGTATAGTCTCTGGCCGCCGTTCCGGCTTCTGAGGTATCGCCCATACCGACGTGCAACTCAATGAAGAGGGCGATGCTTCTCGACGTGAGGATAGCTGCCAAAGCGCCAATATTCGCTGAGTTTCCTGGGATGATTGGATTACTCGTTTGATCGAATCCGCATCCCCGGCCTGGTGTAGCCGGGGTCCAAATCCACTTGTTGTTCGAGATGGGTAGGCTAGGCCCGGTAATCCGAACAGCTTCGTGTTCTGGGGCCGCGACCTAAGTCTGCCTTCTTTGTCAACAAAGTTCTTCATTTCGCGCCCATTATCACTCCATCTAATGAGCAAGGTGAGCGGGAGCCAGGCATCCTTCCGACCCAAGGTCGGCCTCGGATTCAGCCATTTGGTCGATGCCTCCGAATACTTCAAGGAAGTGTTTGGGCGCGAGATCGCCGAGCTCGAACAAAGCGTGGTGGCCAATATTATCTCCTTTTATGGCGCTGGATGATCTGGAGCAAGAGGAGATTGAGCAACATAAAGGCATAATAAGGGACATGGAGAGATACATAGCTGTGTCAATGAGCAATGAATACATTATCTCGCTGCAAAGCCTGGCGCAAAAGGCAAAAGATAAGCTCAAATACTCGAAAGAATACATTGCCGAGAGACTCGATGAGATCAAGAGGGGCCTGTTCAACAGATACGCGCCACAGCTGGAAACTCTTAACCAGGATACGATTTACGCAGGGATCAGCGGCAGCAAGTTCCATGAGTATGTGGAGTCGTTGGAAAAGAGACTGAGAGCCCTGGAAAAAGTCTATGGATACCGATATGGCGGCTATTTCTTAAAAGTAGTCTTGATATGCAGGATCTGGATGACCTGAAGAGCGAAGTTCTTGAAGTCCTCGATGAGGTAAAGGAAGAACTCCTCCTCACCATGCGCATCAGCTTGGAAGGGGAGCGGCTCAATGCGTTTAGGGAGTGAAAATTTTAATTAGATTTCACTCAGTTTTTCACTCAGCAAAATAAAAAAGACTTTGTGATGAGAAACTAAGTCTTTGATTTTATTTGGTGTCCCCAAGGGGATTTGAACCCCTGTCGCCGGCGTGAAAGTGCGTTTAAAGCCGCTTTTATGGGGTAAGATGGACTCAGTTGGAGTGTTTTGTATGCATGTAACCCTTTGAAATATAAGGCCAGAATTGAGATTGTTCTTAGTAAAGATTAATATCAAATTATCCTGACTAATATTCTGTATAGTCACTATTTGGACACCGGATTTCATGCCCAGGATACCCAGGGGGGAGCCTCCAGGGGCCCCCGGCAGAGGGATATGGTACTGTCCTCTTCTCCTTCATTCGTTCAAGTTTTCTCATTAACTCCATTTCTCCATTTGTTAATATTTCACACACGTCTTATATTTTGGATGGCATCGAAAGCCAATAGGACAATCTGTATCAAAGACACAATCACCTTGCATATTCATATTTGGAAAAACACTGTCCATCCTCGGCATGGGGTATGTGGGCACACCAAATTCATTTACTGCTTTCATACACTGCCCTGTTGAACCCAGCGGAGGCTTGACGCATTGATAGCCAAAAGGGCAATTAAAATCTGAAGAACATTGAGCATAAATATCAAAGGCAAATGCACATGAAATAAATGTGATGACAGATATTAGGATGATTTTTCTCATGAGATGCTCTCCTTTCCTTATTCAGTAAAACGGACTGAATGATTTAATATTCTGCCATGCATATCGGTTTCAAAAAGAATTATTTTCCAACTCCGCTTTTCTTCCCTATCTATCTCTTCCTGTATGCGCGGCAGCCAGTATGCCCGCTGTTCAGGAGGGGCAAACGCCAGCCCCATCATTTCTATATTGAGAGAAAGCTTTCTCCCTGTGGGATAATATCGTTTATAAACATATATTCTGTTTCCGTTAGGAATTAACAATGATTCTTGAGCAGCCCCCCATTGTTGAATAACTTCATTAATATGATGCCCGACCCACATATGAGCTTGTTGCTGCGGGGCCGGAATTGTGGCACATCCTATAATGTATAGAACAAAAAAAATAGCAAAGTATCGCATGACTGCTTTCGTTTGATTCTCTCCGGCTCCACTACCAGGTCACGAGGCCTGACATACCCTTTGGAAGAGAATAATACATTGCTTCATCAAAAATGAAATTCAATCCCATTTTTTCCGGTAATATTTGATGTCATATTCTAATTTCTCGATCAAGTTTTCATCAAAATCCAGAAAATGCTTTCTTACCAATGGGATTAAAAGCTCGCATGCCTGAGCCAATTTTTGATTGGCCACTTCAATCAAAGCTCTTCCTCTCTCATACTCACCAGAGTAATCTTTTTCCTTGATGTAATAGCCCCTTGCAAACAAAGCTACTCCTTCTGCTGCTCGATTCCCGGCTTCAACAATAAGGCTTTGAATATTTGATGCCTCTGGGATTTCCAGTAATTTTGATGCTTCGGATGAACAATCGCGATAAATTTGTTCAGCCACATATATATCTGGCGAAACATTGTATGAGGTAACGATGCGTTCATTACCATAGGGAAGAACCTCATAATTTGGCGTCGTTTTTTTAATTCCTTCGATGCGTTTGTCATTTGCTTTGCCATATAATGATATGATTTTAACAAGTCTATTGATAGGCTCTTTAAGTTTGGGCGAAATAGATTTATAAGCTGCCAACAACTCAATTTTTTTATCCGCCTCAAGTAAAAAATCACGATAAGTAAATTTTGGATAGCGAACTTCTGTTTTAGTAGATAACGCTGAATTTGCTTCCTCTCTTACTTTTTTCCATATCTTCAAGGCTTTTTCAGGATTTATATTACGTTCATAGGCTTTTGCCAAATACCATAGATTGTCTATCTCTCCAGGCTCAAGCGAATGTAGTTTTTCAAAATATTTGATGGATTCTGTATATTGTCCTACATCGTATTCTAGTTCCCCTAAGCTCAGGAGTATCGCAATATCATTAGGCTTTATCGATAATGCAGTTCTATATTCGACACGTGCCTCATCAAATCTTCCTTCATTTTTAAGGCAAAGAGCAAGTCTCTTCCTAAAAGTGAGATTTTCAGGATACCTGATAACAAGCGCTTCAAGTTGATCCTTTTCCGCTTGCTTGTCTTTTATTTTCCTCCAATACCCTGTATGTAGGTATAAATCAGTGGCATCAGCCTTGTCCTCATTCAAAAGATTTTGGTACATTAACTCGGCAGCTTTCATTGTTTGGTTGCTATCAGAATACCAGCCAGCTACTAGCCGCCTTCGATGTAACTTGATAATTTCATTTTCTGAAAGATCAATGAATAACTGTGTTAAGGCATCTCGATTTTGGCTTGAACACTCCACTGAAACTCTCGCGTAGACTCTGAGGGCTGAAGGGTCGGACTCAAGGGATACCATGGCGAAATATTGCTCCAGCAGCCTGTAAGCATTATCTGGCATACTACACAGGTAATACAGAATCCCCGCCTTTCTGAGAATAATTTGATAATTCGGGGAGTCAGGAGAGAGCGTCCCCTCGGCTCCATTAAGCGCCTTTACCGCTTCGTGTGTGAGGTTGAGTTCAATATTGAGTTCTGCCAGGGCCAGCCAATAGAAAGACCTCTCCGATTGAACTTTTTCATTATCCAGCGCGATTTGGAGGTAATGCTTTGCCTTGTCCAGTTCATTCTTTTTCTGTGCAATGGACGCTAATAAGAGGTTTAACTTCGGGTGCAAGGGAGCTTGTTCTATTATCAGGTTGCACTCCGCAAGCGCTGAATCATAATCCCCCTGAGAATAAAAGGCATCGGCTCTGTCAAGGTGTTCTTTAATTACAGTATCTTCTATGAGCTTGGTTTCTGTTTCAGCTCTATGAGAAATCGCCTCAGATTGAGCAGGCTTCGAGTCTGGGACCAACCGTCCACATCCCGCCATAACGCCTATTGTCAAAGCAAAGAGGAGCATAATCGCAATCAAAAGGAAAACCTTTTGTTGATGAAGATTAATCATAGACGGCCTCCGGAGCCGTTCTTATGCTCATCAGTATTTTCGGTTCAAAAAGAAACCCCGCCTCTCCATGATCCGAGAGCGGGGTCATATTTCTTATAAAGGCCATGGTATCCACCTTTGCCCGATATGGCAGCTATTATGCGATGGATAGTTTTCAGAACATTTTATTTCATTGATAGAGTCATGATAGGGCACATAAAAATTAATGTCAACAAAAAAGAGAAGGTACATTATAAAGGGGGGTGTGCATGGACAAATGCGCCCATACGCGCGCGAGAGAATCATGCGAATAAATTACGAGAATCGGTTTAAGTGAGGGGTTTGCCATCAAGATGATGAATCATGCAGCATTTAACTGGCTTAAACGACATTTTGAAAAGCCCTCTCCAACCACACCTCCAAATATCCCCCTTCTTGCAAAGGCGAAGGTCCCCCCCACTATTGCCAGGGGGAACCTGAGCCAGAGCATGCCCGAAGTCGAGCTCCAGAAGAGCGAGACGAAGGGCTGGGGCAAGGCGAGCGGAGCGAAGCCGCAGCCCACGGTTGGGGGATGGCCGCCTGCCATGCAAGCTGACATGACAGCATGGTGCGAAGCGCTGGCATGGGGCTTGCTGCGCGCTTAGCGAAGCACACAGATTATCAAGTCGTGCTGAGTTTAGCGGGCGCAGGCTGGGGAGGAAGAATGGATTCATTTCATGCGCGAGGGTGGGCGTGGGGCGCGCATGGTGGGTGCCGAGCGCCGGGAAAAAGCGTGCGTGCGGCAGATGCGAGTCCGGCGGCATTATCACAGCCTGCCGGACGATGCCGCCGCGATCGTTCTTAGCGCGAGGGAACCCCTGGCCATGTGGTTTTTCTCGGCCAGGGGCACCCACCACCAACACCGGCACCATGAAAAGCCCGGAACCTAAAAGGAGAAGGCAAAAAGCGGGAATAACCAATTTCCATCCTATCGGCGTCACAGGACACGCCATGGTAGCTTCAAACCTGGTGGGTAATGGTTTCCTATGGCCTGGCCCTGATAGGTTCAAAAAACACTGGATAAAAGCCATGATTTTTTCAAAAAACACTGGATAAAAGGCAGGGTATTTTTTACCTCACTGCCTGCTTTTTCCTACCTTCCATCAATGCGCTTTTTTGTTTCTCTGAAAGCTCTTTTTTTCTGGCCGGAGGATGCCCTTGCATCCATCGCCTCAATTGCAATTCCTCTGGCTGGTCAGGGTCGAGGCCGGTGATACCCCGTCTAATGACACACCCTCGATTGAGCATAGCAAAGGTAAAATATCGTGAAGGGTCAGATTCCACCTTAGCAATCTTGCGCTGCGCCCTTATCCAGGGAAGGCTCCTATGAGCCTGAGAAGAGCAGATTTCTTCACCGCCGGGGTACCAGATGCCCCCCTCCAAAGACTGGCTGTCGAGGGGACACAGGGGGGCTGAACACGAGTCGTATCTATTGCATTGCATTGAAGTCATATTAAAACCTCCATTTTTGGGTTTGAGAGTGTGTTTTTTGGAACTGATGAACGTTATTTGGTTTTATCCACTCGCTCATGGCCAAATGACTCTTTGATGTTTTTCGTTTATCTAAGACGAAATTAACACTGGCCCCCAGCTCCCGGAATGGGGAGCCGGGGGGGGTTGCTTGAAATATTTCAGATTTGTAGCCCCGGTTAAGACCGGGGTTTTGGGGTTGCACCCTTTTCACCAGAACCCCAAAATTTTTTATCATCTCAGCCTTACGAAAGCGTTGCTGGTGGTGTCTTTGTATAGAACACAGGTTGATATTGATGATGATATTGATACTGCCATTGCTGTAGATATTACTAAAGATATTGATACTACCTATGAACCTGTTAGCCGTTCAACCAGACAGTCGACTACTGAGTACCGCAGGTCAGTCGGCTTTTCTGTTTGGTCTTGATTTTTTGTTATTGTCTTAGTCCTGATTCTGAAAAGCGAGCCTCGAAAAATGCCCAGGTTTTTTAGGTTTCCGGGTGGTTTTCTACCACCGTATGCGATAGAAATCGCATGGTAAAGCTTACTGCCCACGGGTATTTTTTTACACTTGTTGCCATGCTTATCTGCAAAATTCAGTGGGAAAAAAATTTCAACGTCGTGATATTCACCACCGATGATTCGAAAGTAAAGAAAAATTCGCCATGACTTTGGCCCAAAGACTGTTTTAGGGCCTTCAACTCTGAAGCAAGCTGCTTCATATTCGCCATCCGGTATCAGTGGATAATTGGCCACGGTTAAATTTAATTCCGAATCGAAACCATCATCATTTTTTGGGTTTTTTGAAGTTACCACTCCTGCCTCCCCAGGAAGGCCCGGCCAGGGGGGAGGCCCTGGTAAAGCTGTGCGCCGCAGCCCGGGCCATATGTTGATTACAAATCATCATGCCTGATTGAATTGTTCGTAGCGCTCCCCTGCCTTCTGGCCCGCCTCTACAAAGGCGCTCAATTGATCTTCCGTGAAGACGGTACGCCGTCCAAGTTTTGTGGCCCGCAATCGCCCCTGGTACACCCATAAACGCAGTGTATGCGGGGAGACTCTCAAGAGTTCAGCGGCCTCTTCCACTGAATAAAGCCTTTCCATGTTGACGCCTCCCTGTTTAAATTGTTGATTTCAGTTTACACAGAAGGATCTGGGATGTCAAGCATATCAGGGCAGTTAATTTTTACTAAGACATAAAAAAAGCTTGACAAGTGAGGAATCTTATATTAAGATAGGTTCGTAAGGATGAATTTAGAGAGAGGGGGGTCTCCTGAGATGGTTAAAATACCTGATGCTTCTATGGAGAGGACGCCGGAGGAGCTGGTAGCCTGGACACTGGACTTCATTAACAGCAACCTCAGTCTCTTGGGCAGAACTGAACGCGTGCAGCTTGCCGTAGAAGTTTATAGCCACCTGATTGGTGGGGGTGAGGTGCTTGGCTCCGATGATACACAGGATTTGGGGCTTGACCTGGAGAAAATCCAAGGGAAACTGCGGGAGTTCTTCAATAGCTACATTCGGCCTCTAATTACAGGGGAGCGTAAAGATTCAGGCCGTTTACCTCGGCTGGCCTCAAAGCTGAAAGATCACCGAAGCTTTTTGGTTTTCAACGGGATATTGAATTATGGCGAGGTATGGGAAGGGAATATAGAAGATAGAATCATGGAAAAGTTTGAATTTTTAATCAGGCGCGCCATTCCGTTACCCGTTGCCGCGTTTCGGAAATGCGAAGGCTGCGACAATTTCTTCTTACCCACTGGCAAAAGGGTTAGGAAAAGCCGCCGGTTCTGCACACCGCAATGCAATATGCGCTATCATGCGCGAAAGCGAAGGGCAGCCGATCCGGAAGGTTACAAGGCAAAACAACGGGAAATAATGAAGAAGAGGTACAGAGAAAAGCAAAGCGAGAAATTCCCAAAGGCTAAAATTGGACGCGACAGAAAGGAGTGATGGACATGGGAGTTTTCAAACGAAATGGTTTTTACTGGATTGATTACTATGACGCCAACGGAAAGAGGCACCGCAAGAAGGTGTCTCCAAGTAAGGTCGTTGCCGAAACGGTTTTACGGGATACGCAGGTTAAGGTGAGCAAAGGAGAATACCTTGGCATCTTGGAAGAGCGCAAAACAACCTTCAAGGAGTTCGTGCCTATATATGAAATGGGCAAAGGCAAACCTGGGGCCAAAGACCTATGACCGCGCCGTGGGAATCATCAATTTACACCTCATTCCCCATTTCGATTGCTGGCTTGCCAATATTGATTCAAAAATGATTGAAGAGTATAAACAGAACCGGGCAGAGAAGGTCAAGCCGGCCACTGTGAACCGCGAACTCTCCAGGCTGCGCCACATGATGAACGTGGCCGTCAAGTGGAATTACATTAAGAATAATCCATGTAAAGGTGTCAAGGAATTGAAGGAACCCCCTGGGCGTATCCGTTACCTTGAACCGGAAGAATATCAAAAACTCCTGAATGCCTGCACGGTTGAATCTTTAATGCGAGAAAAAAACTATGGTGATAGGAAATTTTCCCTTCTCCTTGTCCGTTATTTGCGTCCAATAGTTGAGATTGCAGCCCACACCGGCTTGCGCCGTGGTGAAATACTTTCCCTTGAGCGAAAGAACATTGATATGAAACGCATGCTCGTAATGGCAGAAGTAACCAAGAATGGTGAAAGGCGCGCCATACCAATGAATGATACAGTTTACCGGATATTGAAGGAACTACCACCCCGGCTTGACTCTCCTTTGCTTTTCCCAGATATTAATGGTGACGCACTTGGCCATGCTTTCATGCGTGCTGTAAGGCGTGCCGGAATCGAGGATTTCCGATTTCAAGATTTACGGCACACATTTGCTTCCCACCTCACCATGCAGGGCAAAAACCTGCGCACAGTACAAACACTGATGGGCCATAAAGATTTGCGAATGACTATTAGATATAGCCACCTATCACCAGAGCATTTGATGGATGCAGTAAAAAGCCTGGACAAAGTCATGAATCATTGTGAAAATCCGGGGGATGAAAAAGGAGAAATCAAATCTGGATAGTCACTATTTGGGCACCAGACAAAAAGAGGAGTTGACCAGAATTGGCTAACTCCTTGTTTTTATTGGTGTCCCCAAGGGGATTTGAACCCCTGTCGCCGGCGTGAAAGGCCGGTGTCCTTGGCCTGACTAGACGATGGGGACTGTTGTACGATAAAAAAAACCAGCATGATCCACTTAAAATCCATGACGTTCAGCCCATCGGATTTTTATTGAGCCTGGGAAAACGTTGTTTACCCTGGAAAAGAAGTCAATATCATTTTTAAATATATATTGGCATTAACGAGATTGTCAAGGATATTGTTGAACTTGCCTGCGCTATGAAAAGGGGACATTTTAACTTGCTATTGAAAGGCCAGATCGAAGACCATTGACAAACAAACGGAGCCACGGCTATCTCTTTATGCTCCCTCATTGGGTGGTACCAATGTTTGAGATTACGACACAAAAAGCCTGGTTGACAGAAAAATAAAAGCGGAGTGCATGATTCCGGGCTCTCCGCTTTCTAATGATATTCCTGCAGCCGGGAGACTACATTTTCTACAACCTGCCCCTGCGCCGCATGATAACAAAAAGCTCATCGTGGCCCATCAGCTCTGCCTGAGTGTGCTTTCCATTTGCCACGGCCAGAACTTTTTGAAAAATCCGCTCCCCGACCTCCTTGATTGTTTCCTCTCCTGCCAAGATTGGGCTGGCATCGATGTCTATATTATCCTTTTGAAGCTGATAAACGCCCGAGTTTCCGGTAACCTTGATTACAGGCGCAATTGGAAAGCCGCAGGGGTTACCCCGACCAGTTGTAAATACAATGATCTGGGCACCAGCAGCCACCATGGCGGTGACGCATTCGCCATCGTGGCTAGGCGAGTTCAATAGGTAGAGACCATTCCCAGGGGGACTATCACCATATTCCACCACGCCGGATATGAGTGAATTTCCCGATTTTTGAACACCCCCCATAGCCTTTTCCACAATGGAACTGACTCCTCCATCAATGTTGCCAGGTGAGAATAGCATGTGGCGATGGGCAAATTCCGGATCCGACGTGTCGTCGCGCAGCTTTTGCTCCATATCGGATATAGTCTGCTGAATTTCGCGAGCCACCTGTGGGTTTACGGCGCGGCGGCACAAAACGTGCTCCGTGCCCAAAAGCTCATTGATTTCGGTCAAAAACGTTGTTCCTCCTGCATCCACCAGGCTATCCGACATGACCCCAACGGCTGGATTGGCCGAAAGGCCTGAAGTCGCATCGGTACCACCGCACTTTAGGCCAACTTTTAAGTATTTGAGAGCAAAAGGCTCTCTTGCCTGGGCAAGGGCTTTCTGAGCCAGCTTATGGGTGATGGCCACACCCTGCTGAACAGCCTTGACGGACCCACCCATATTTTGAATATGAACCAACTCCACAGATTTCCCGGAGGGTGCAACACCCTCAACGAACTCCGTGGGTTTGAACCTCTCGCAACCCAGCCCGACAACCACCAATGCGGCCACGTTTGGGTGAGCGCCAATTTTCTTCAAGACGCGCGCGGTAAGTTCCAGATCAGCACCCACTTGTGCACATCCAAGCCAATGGGTGAGAACCACCGCACCTTCCACCTGCATGGCGATGCGCTCGGCTACTTTGTTAGCGCAAAACACTGAAGGAATAACCGCCACATGATTGCGGACCCCAACAGAACCATCCTCACGACGAAATCCCATAAACTCCATCGAATTTTCACCTTTAACCTGCTGAAGATAAACCCAGGCCGCGGTCGCAGATCAGGTTGTGTAAATGAACATGATCCCCCGCTTCTATAATGGTAGAAGCCCTTCCTATTTCCTCTCCGTACTTGATAATGGGCTCACCTCGTTCAATATGCTCCAGCGCAAACTTATGAAAATAAGGAATAGGAGACCTGATCCGGATGGGATTACCGGGCAAAACTTTCACCTCCTCCCCCTGGGACAGTTCCCTCAGGGCCACGCCCACATTGTCCTTCTCATTTATCAATAGAGCGCCGGATTTTCTCTTTACCTTTTCATGATCGCCCATGGCAACCTCCCCGTCCAGTCAGTAAGATCAGTTGAATAGCCACCGCCTCGCACAGCTTTATGAATATGCAATATGAAGCCTTATCGAAAAGTTCTTTATGTTCGCAGGTCATTTAGCTGCCTGCGGTTGACTGAAAATCAAGTAAGTTCTTTTCATTATATGTCGCATCTTTCACCCAGAAGAAGGTTAAATTTCAGGACGTTTCAGGCATACCATAAAAGAGATAATAATCAAAACCCTTTTTGATCATATTTAACAACCTCATGAAAGTGTTTTCATTTTGCAGCTTACATGTGGAATACAGAAAATGAACATTTCTCATCGCAATCTGAGCCTGTTTATTCTATATATTCTATAAAAATGCCAATAGAAAATACACACCTGGATTTGCCCATTTTGCCAAATATAGGGGCCAATCCGGGTGAAGAAGGTTCATTGCCATGTCAGAGTAATTTTTTCCCCTGCAGGTACTTCTACTTCCATTAAGATTGCCTTTTGGAGAACCTTTGCGCGAACCAGATAATTTCCTGCCGGCAGTGATGCCAAGAACCAGGGCCCCATCGATTTCTCTTCGATTACCACCCCGTCTTTTGCGTCCTTGATCGTCACCTCCACTCCGCTGAGATAATTACCGGCACTGAGATCGAATTCCAGCCACAGATTGTAATCCTTGGCTTCTTTTCTCATTGCAGCCCGTTCTTCCAGCCCGATTCCACCTGTCATATAAGACACTCCATCTGGCGATTTCCCTCGAACAATAAAATCCTCACCTGCGGCCAAATCCGGCAAGATCATCATCCCCATCAACGCGATTATTGCAACGAGAAACCACCCGCGAAAAAGTCCAAACCATCTCACCGTTCATTCCTCCTTTCCCTGCGGTCTCAATACCTAACAGCGGAACTTTCTGGTGTATCGATGGCCTACGTCCCTTTCTCATCAAGCTATGAATAAAAATACTCAGATTATTTTTTATTATAAGGAATTTAGAGACAAAAAGTCCAGCAACACTTTTTGGGGGAATCTGCACTACCATGGAATACGAAAGTAACATTATTATTTTTGCAATACTAACGACATTAATTCATATCCCAAAAAGCAGTATAGCTTGACCGGAAGGCTCCAATAAAATTAAAATTTCTAGTAGAAATGAAGGCCCTGAATAATTGTACTTATTGTGATGAAAGTATAACACAATTTATTATTTAAAATGCTGATTATATTTCGCAGAATCGATTATTTTGAAATGTTCATCATTTTTTGATATTCCCTAAAATAGACATTGAACGTTTGAAAGACGAGAAAGCCCTCTTGGATTAAGGATTTAGATGAGGTATAATCCTCACCAACTTGGTGAAATCCCA
>CAZTAS010000148.1:0-16576 GCA_964611635.1 uncultured Thermodesulfobacteriota bacterium | reverse complement strand
GTATTCCAGAAATTAAAATCCACAATATACAGAATATGCTGAAGGAAGTCAATAGTCATTTTAGATATTTATTTGCCCTTATTCACAGCCATCAGGTACGCACGCACTTGATAGAAAGATTGCTACCCTTTGTGTGATGATAGGCTTTGTATTCTGGTATGCATTCATGAGAGTAAATTATGAAAAGATAATCAAAGCTATTTATGCTATGGGTACAAATATCGAGAAATTTTCTTAAATAAGAAATATAAAAAAGAACACCTTTTGGAGAATTGGTGGGAATCTTTGAAATTCCTTTTTGATAGAGCTTTCTTTCAGGGCCGGTTAGACGACGTTTCTGCAAGAGTCCGTAACGCCGTTTTTAAAGCCCTTGATCCTGAACTCTCAATTGTAAAAGAGCACTTGCAGGAGATAAATTTACATCGATTGAGACAAAAACTAAGCAGTAATATTGGAAAGGAAAGATTTGGAAAGGCAAGAGATGTGGATATGGTAATTAGCACCCTGCAGTATATAATTAGGCTTCCGAACTTTAATATTGTTGCTAATTCTGTTGACTCCATAACTTTGAGTGAAATTGATAAATATTACTACGAACTTCAGAGATCAGCAAATGGAATTATCCAAGTAGGTCCAAAGATCGCATCCTTGTATATTAGAGACGTTGTTTCTTTATTCGAACTTGAAGGTAAAGTGCCAAAGGAATTCCAATTCTGTTTGCAGCCGGTCGACGTATGGGTCCGAAAAATTGCCGAAAAACTTGAAATTATTCCAAAAAATTCAACAGATGAAAAAGTACGTCAAGCAATTATAAATATTTGCGATAAATATAGCTGTTCTCCTCTGCAGTTCAATCAAGGCGCCTGGTATGCAGGAAAATTTTCTTTTGACCTTTTGATTGAGAATCTTGCCTCAAAGGGTATATGATATTAAAAAATCATAATTTGTTATTAAAGAGGAGCAGGAACGGTTTGCTTGATGAAAAAAGGAGTTTCAACCATGAAATTCCTCAAAAAGACAATGTTTATTATCTGGATTGTGGCCACCGCTATGAGTTTGTCGTGGGGAGAAGCTCTGGCAAAAAACGGGGAGTTTCCGCCCTATTGGGGATGGCACCCTATGTGGGGTTTCGGCGGAATATTCATGATGATCCTCATGTTTCTTTTTATTGCCGCGGTGATCGTTGGTATTCTCCTTTTGATACGGTGGATGTTTACTGGAAAGCCTATCTCGCTGGATAGGGGAGAGACGGCCCTGGATATCCTCAAGAAGCGATATGCCCGTGGAGAAATCGATCGGGAGGAATTTGAAGAAAAAAAGAAGCTACTGGAATAAAGCTCCATATTCCATGAGGGCGGAATGATTTATTATGGGCTCAAGGTTTCTGGATACTCTGGAAGGCCTCGTCAAATTGCGCCAATAAACCCTCCTCCCGGAAGCTAAAATGGCCATCTCTGCCGATGATAATGTGCTCATGGACAAGGATGCCCATCAGGCGGCCGGCCACATGTAGCTGACGGGTGAGGCGTACATCGTCCTCAGAAGGAGCGGAAGGCCCATTGGGATGGTTGTGAGCCAGCACGAGGCCCGCAGCCTGGCGCCGCAGCGCCGCAGCAAAAACGTTGCGAGGATATACAGCAGACTGGTCTATGGTACCCTGGGCCAGATCCTCATCCCCAAGGATTTCCAGCCGGGAGTTCAAAAATATTATCTTGAATACTTCATAGGGCCGACTCCGGAGACTGACTTCCAGATAACGCACCACATCGGCGGAGGATCGCAGAAAATTCTTTTGCACTAATCCAGAGGCCCGGTATCGTTCGGCCACAGCCCTTAAGCACTCGATAAGAGCGCAAGAGCGGGTCCCCATGCCAGGTATCTTTTCCAGTTCTTGAGAAGGCGCATCAATAACGCCTGATAAGGTGTGAAAGTTATCCAGGAGCCTCTTGGCGAGCAACTTGCAGTCGCGCCGGGGAATCGAGAAGGTCAAGAGGAGTTCCAGCACTTCGTGGTCATGGAAGGACCCCAGCCCCCCCGCAAGGAATTTCTTCATCAGTCTGCCTCGATGGCCGAGGTAATGTTTCTTTTCTTCCATGGCTTACTACAAAGAGGCTTGCTATGCTGCCCCAAGAATTGTAAGATTTTTCTGAGCTATCCATAAGGTTGCTTCCCGTGAGCTAAGCCTAGCTATCATATCGGGCTCGTATTGTCAATACTAATTGTGCAACAAGATTGCTCTTTGATTCATCATCCATCAATGTTTGTAATAAAATTACTGACAAACCGGAAAACAATAAAAATTTTCATCTTCTTTATGATAGCATTTATAATATAATAATACTCCATTCAGAGAAGGTCCCCAAAAGCAAGGCACTATGGAGCATATAAAGCTTATTACTGGAAGGAGTCTCAGTGGGCAGACCAGGTACAATCATTGATGGCCACACCCACGTGTTTCCCGATGAGGTGAGGGGCGAGCGTGAGAAGTTCTGCAAACATGATGCTGTCTTTCGCTTTCTGTATGAGGATCCGCGGGCCCGCATGGCCGGCTCTGAAGAGCTGGTGGATGACATGAACAAACAAGGGGTGGATCAGGCCGTCATCTGCGGGTTTCCATGGGAGGATCTCAGCCTGTGCCGGTGGCACAATGACTATATCCTGGAGAGTGCACGCAGGCATCCCGGTCGCCTGATCCCTTTTGCTTGTGTCCCGCCTAGAAGTTCAAGGCCGGTGGAGGCCGAGCTCCACAGGGTCGTTGACGGTGGCATGAAAGGGGTGGGGGAGGTGGCTCACTATGCCGGAGAGGATCTGCTATGGGCAAGACCACTGGCAGAATTGGCATGTGAGCTTGGCGTTCCTTTACTGATTCATACCAGTGAGGAAATTGGACATCATTATCCGGGGAAGGTGCTTCATGGATTAAGATCGCTCTATGAATTCATTAGCGCCTTTCCCGAGCTCACCATTATACTGGCACACTGGGGAGGCGGGCTATTATTCTACGAGCTGATGCCGGAGGTTGCCATCGCCACCCGGCGAGTGTTTTATGACACTGCGGCCTCACCATACCTTTATGATTCGCGGATTTACGAAATAGCTGTCAAGATCACCGGCGAGGATAGGATCATCTTTGGCAGCGATTACCCATTGATACCACCCTCTATGTACTTTCGGGAGATTGAATCGGCTGGACTGGAGCCTTCTGCCCGGAAAAAGATCCTGGGGGAAAACCTTGAAGCGATTCTTCGAACCGGACATCGCTGATACCTCGATTATTATATTGATTTTTTTTGCGAAAAAAGATATAGAAAGTCCTTATGAATACCTATTCGTGGGGTTTAATTGACCAACCACGCTGGTGAAAAATGAAAATACTTCCACGCTAACAATCAGAATGCCTGGGGATTTCGTCAGGTCTCCAGAGTGCAATGATGCACGGTTATATGTTGATCGAAGCAACAATTTTCATCGATAATTATTTTAAGAGGAAAAACTCATGATTTTTGATTCGCTTCTGGGTCTTTTTTCCAATGACCTTGGGATCGATCTTGGCACGGCCACTACCCTGGTTTACGCCAGGAACAAGGGCGTCGTGCTCTGTGAGCCTTCTGTGGTGGCGGTGCGAAGGGATCATCGCGGGATGATGAAAGTTGTGGCCGTGGGAGAAGAGGCCAAAAAGATGCTGGGCCGGACGCCTGGCTCCATTCAGGCCATACGACCTATGAAGGACGGTGTAATTGCTGATTTTGAGGTGGTAGAGGCCATGTTGCGGCACTTCATCCTCAAGATTCACAATCGCCGCGCCCTGGTACGCCCGCGCATCATCATCTGCGTGCCATCCGGAGTCACCCAGGTAGAAAAGAGAGCTGTTAGGGAGTCGACCGAATCGGCGGGAGCCCGAGAAGTTTACATCATAGATGAGCCCATGGCCGCCGCCATCGGGGCCGGGCTACCCATCACTGAGCCCGTCTGCAACATGATCGTGGACATCGGCGGCGGAAGCACTGAAGTTGCGGTCATTTCCCTCTCAGGAATCGTTTACAGCAAATCCGTCAGAGTGGCGGGAGATAAAATCGATCAGGCTATTCTTCAATATATAAAGCGAAAATACAACCTTCTGATCGGAGAAAGGACGGCGGAGATCATCAAGATGCTGATCGGTTCCGCCTATCCCGATGAGGAAGAGAAAACACTGGATATCAAGGGAAGAGATCTGGTCGGCGGAATCCCCAAGATCCTGACCATCAACTCAGCAGAAATCAGAGATGCCATCCAGGAGCCGGTCAATGCCATTGTAGAGGCTGTCCGAATTGCTCTGGAACAAACACCACCGGAGCTGGCCGCGGACATTGTCGATAAAGGGATCGTGATGACGGGAGGGGGCTCGCTTTTGAAAAATCTGGATGTCCTCCTTCGAGAAGAAACCGGATTGCCGATCACCATTACGGACAACCCAATATATACTGTCGCCCTGGGAGCGGGGAAAGTACTGGAAGACTTTGACCTCCTCAAGGAGGTCATGGTCAAAACTTAATTCCCCATTCATCTTCGAGTGGTGAAGATCTACCGACGGCCAGCCATAGGGCCAGGGAAGTTCTTTCGCGCTGAAAGCCTATCGAATGAGTGATCAGGATTTTATGCTGCCAATCTTCTCATCTCTTTAATTATCGGTTCATTGCCCAATGGTGTGGAACTCAGGTAGATCGGGATCAGGTTTAAATACAAATGATGATCATCCATAAATACCGCCGTATCGCCATTCTGGTGTTGCTTTTTTTGGCTATCACCAGCATCCTTTCCAGGAAAATCCCTCAGGCCCAAGAGTTAAACTTCCTCGAGCGCATGATCCTGGATGCGGCATATCCATTCCAGCGAGCCATCATATACCTCAGCACGAGTATCCGCTCCGTATGGTTGGGATATTTCTATCTCATCAACGCCCGCCAGGAGAACTTAAAGCTTAAGCGGCGCGTCCAGGCGCTGGAAAGAAAGGCCAGCGAGTTGAGGGAGGCTGAGCTTGAGAACCAGAGATTGAGAGAATTGCTGGATTTCAAAGCCCGTCTCACATGGAGGGCGGTGCCCGGAAGGGTCATTGGAGAGGATGCCTCCGGATGGTTTCGAATTATACTGATTGATAAAGGCAAATCCAGCGGAATTCAGAGGCGAATGGCTGTTGTGGCTGCCGAGGGGATCGTCGGTCATGTATTGGAAAGCTCGGCCCACGTTTCCAAGGTGCTCCTGATCACCGATCGAAACAGTGCCCTGGATTCCCGCATCCAGCGAACACGCACCAGGGGAATCCTCGAAGGCAACTCTAGTGGCGGCTGCGTATTGAAATATTTGCTCCAGACAGATAATGTAAAGCCGGGCGACCAAGTGATCTCATCAGGAATGGGTGGAATTTATCCCGATGGTCTACCCCTGGGCTTTGTCTCAAGCATTAGAAAGAGCAAAAGCGGACTATATCAGGTGGCGAAGGTGACCCCCCATGTTGATTTTTCCAAACTGCAGGAGGTCCTTGTAATACTGGATCATCCTTACATGGAAGCACTCGAAAACAATTCTACCAATGATTAGTGCGGAAGAACTTCCGAGTGCTGAGGACGAAGATGCATTTTTATGCGCCAAGAATGAGGGTTACGGCAGAAAGCCACTGCACACTTCTTTATCGGGCAGGCAAAAAGGAGGAGCCTCTGTGATTCGAGCATCAAGCGGTTCATGTCATGTTCTCCTTGTAATATGTATAAGGCTCCAAATTAAAATTCTTATTTTTTAGGCTATCGGAAAAAATGAAAGATTTTTTCCTTTTCCTGCTGTTTGGAATTTTCTCACTAGTGCTCCAGACCACGGTTTTTTATCTCATTCCGGGTGAGTTCCATGTCGATTTGATCCTCATCCTGGTTGTATATTTGGGTTTTACGCGAGATGCTATTTGGGGAGGGATTATGGCTTTTTGTCTGGGATATATGATGGACATAGGTTCCGGAGGTATTCCAGGCACTTTTTGCTTTTCAAAGTTTATATTGTTCCTGATCACCACAACAGTGACCCGGAGATTTTTCACTAAGCATCCGATGTTTATTTTTTCTCTTGTGTTTCTTTTTAGCCTCTTGGATGGCTTGATGGTGCTCGGGATTTTGCGGATTCATGGCACTTGGCGCGTGGAGGGTCTGGATGTGGGCAATATTCTATTCCAGGCTGCCGCCACCGGTTTAACAGCCCCTATTGTTTTCGCTCTCCTGCGAAAAGTTGATGCCATTCTGATGAGGTTTATAAGCAAGAAAGCCACGGAAAGTCGAGGCAGGTATTGAGACAGCGAGAATATAATCCCGAGGACATACGTCGGCAATTTTCCTTTCTGGTCTTTGCGGTTCTGTGCGTTTTTATGATTTTGATCATCCGGCTTTGGCATCTTCAGATACTCCGCGGAGATGAACTCAAACACTTATCGGAAAACAATCGCATTCGGCTGGTACAGATCCCGGCCCCCCGAGGTATAATACAGGACTCCGAAGGTAAAATTCTGGTGGATAATCGTCCTGCTTTTGATGTCTCCATTATTCCCGAGGAAGTCACAGGCCGGAAGGAGTTATCCCAAAACCTAGGGAAGATCCTGAAAATCTCCTATGAAAATATCGAAAATGTTTTATTGAACGCCCGGAATCAACCTAAATTCCTTCCACTTAAAGTGAAACGAGATATATCCTGGGAAGAGTTGGCATGCTTAGAAGAAAACAAGTTTTACCTGCCAAGTATACTGGTGGAGGTCGAGGCAAAGAGATCTTACCTGCATGGAACCCTTGCTGCCCATTTACTGGGAACCATCGGTGAAATCACGCAGCAACAGCTCAGGGATAAGAAATTTGCCAATTACAGAGGGGGCGATATTATTGGCCGTAGCGGAATTGAGCTGCAATTTGAGAAGTATTTCAAAGGAAAGGACGGCGGCCGACAAGTGGAGGTTACGGCAGCCGGTCGTGAGATCCAGGTGTTGAATGAAGTGGGATCAGTCCCTGGATATACTGTTCAACTCACCATTGATCTGGATCTTCAGATGGGTGTGGAGGCTGCCTTTGACCATAAGGCCGGGGCAGTTGTGGTTATGGATCCTCGAAATGGAAAAATACTGGCCATGTTGAGTCGCCCTTCTTTCGATCCCAATGTGTTTGCGGGCAGCATTACATCTCGACAATGGAAGGAAATAGTCATGCATCCTCTCCATCCCCTGGAAAACAGGGCCATCAGGGGCCAATATCCACCCGGCTCCGTATTCAAAATTGTCACCGCCTTGGCAGGACTGTCAGAGGGAGAGATTGGAGTGCAGGATGAATTTTACTGCCCCGGATATTATCGGTTTGGCAGGAGGAACTATCGCTGTTGGAAGCATGGGGGGCATGGATCCATCTCCATCCATCGGGCCATTGTTGAATCGTGCGATGTGTTCTTTTATCAACTCGGTCATAGATTGAACATTAACCGTTTGTCCAGTTATGCCCACATGTTGAATTTAGGCCAACTGACGGGAATTGAATTGCCAGGAGAATCCTCTGGACTTATTCCCGATACCGAATGGAAAAAGAAAGCCCTTGGCGAGCCTTGGTATCCCGGGGAAACCATTTCTGCATCCATTGGACAGGGATATATTCTCGTAACCCCCATCCAGATGGCCGTCCTAGTCTCAGCTATTGCCAACGGCGGCCATCTTTACAAACCCCTTATAGTCAAGCAAGTGCTGGGCCCGAAGAACAGGTCTGTTCTGATGTCTGTTCCAAAAATAAAAAGCAAGGCGGATTTGAAGCCTGAGAATCTGGATATAGTCCGCAAGGCCCTCCGAGGAGTGATTCATGAACCTCATGGAACCGGTGCGGTCTGCCGCTTACCAGACATCGAAATAGGTGGCAAAACAGGCACCGCCCAGGTGACTAAGCTACAGAACAGGGGTTCACGGGGAAATAAGGAATCCATCCCTTACCGGCTTCGTGATCATGCGTGGTTTGTATGTTTTGCCCCGTGGAAAAATCCTGAAGTTGTTATTGTAGTCCTGGTCGAGCATGGTGGACAGGGCAGCAAGACGGCTGCCCCCATCGCAAAGCTAATCCTGGAGAGATTCTTTCACCTGAAAAGGCATAAGGATGATCGGCAAAAGGTTGCTTCAAAACTTTGATTGGACACTGCTTTTGCTTTGCACCGTGGTGGCCGGCATCGGGATCTTAAACCTTTACAGTGCATCCAGATCTCTGATAATCGCAGATCAAACGCCGTACTACCTTAAACAACTCTACTGGTTTATTATCGGGTTGGCGATTTTAGTTATCATGGTAGCGGTAAACTATCACATCCTGGATACCGCGGCATATACCTTGTACGGATTTTCCATCATTCTTCTCTTGATGGTGATCTTTTTTGGACAGGAAATTTCCGGCTCACGCCGCTGGTTGCGAATCATAAGCTTTTCCATCCAGCCCTCCGAGATTATCAAACTAACACTCATTTTCGCACTGGCACGCTACTTCCATTATCACGATCAAATCGAAGGATATACCCTGCGCGAACTTTTTGTACCCCTTGTTCTTGTTGCCATTCCCGTCTTGCTGATCATCATCCAACCGGACTTGGGCACATCTTTATTGATCCTTTTCATCGGATTCACGTTGATCTTGTTCATGAAAGTTCACCCTACCTCAGTGCTGATTTTGGCGGGGATAAGCGTGGCCATGACTCCCATATTCTGGTACAACCTCAAGGATTATCAGAAAAAACGGGTCATGACATTTTTCAATCCTTCCCTGGACCCCCTTGGTTCCGGTTATCACATCATCCAGTCAAAGATTGCCGTGGGCTCAGGAGGCCTTCTGGGCAAAGGGTTCATGAAGGGAACGCAGACCCGGCTGCATTTCTTGCCAGAGCAGCATACAGATTTCGCCCTCTCCGTCCTGGCTGAAGAGTGGGGTTTCATAGGCATCCTTGTTGTCTTGGTTCTCCTGCTGCTCATCATCCTCAAGGGTATCAGCATCGCTTATCACTCGCGCGATAGGCTCGGTGCCTTGGTCGCCATAGGCATATCATCCATGATATTCTGGCAGACCATTGTCAATGCCGGCATGGTGGTGGGCTTACTGCCCGTGGTGGGAGCACCGATGCCCTTCATCAGCTACGGTGGATCATCATATTTATGTGTCATGGCGGGCATTGGGTTGTTGATCAACATAAGAATGAGAAGATTTCGATTTTAATGCATTTGTGCTTGCCAAATAAGAATCAATATGCTAATGAGAAACAATAATCCGAAGATCGCGTAAAGGAGAGCCATGGATATGATAGGAAAAAAGGACGAGAAAATGGGGAACGGAAGAGATGAAATAAGCGCATTCCTTGGGAAGGGGACGGAGTTTGAAGGCAAGCTTACCTTTGAAGGGACGGTCCAGATCGATGGAAAGTTTTCCGGAGAGATCTCTACTCAGGGCACATTGATTATCGGCGAAAGTGCTAAGATTCAGGCCGAAATAAATGCCAAGGCCATCATTATTGGAGGGGAGGTCAAGGGAAACCTTTCGACCAGCAGCAGGCTGGAGATCCATGCACCCGGAAAGCTTCTGGGTAATATTAAAACACCGGTGCTGGTGGTTGATGAAGGGGTGATCTTCGAGGGAAATTGTCAGATGACATCCCTGGCAGCCGAAGAACCGCGTGTTCCTTTAATGAGCAGGGAATTCTTGGAAGAAGAAAAGCAAGAGCTCGATGAGGAACCGAGCCCTGCATAGTCCACAAAACTAAAATGAGGGGCCAATCTCCTGGCGATCTTTCGAGCCGTGGACTTGTTTTTCCAAGATTAGTCCTGAAGTGAAGTAGTGTGCCCTCTCCTAGAACTGTGAGGTACTTGCCCATCACAAAGCCTTACTCCACCCGCGAGGTCCTCTTTTATAGTGAGGTCCCTTTTTATAGTGTTTAAAATCTAATCCTATATCTATCCTGGTGCTTAAAGTTGTTAATAGCCTTTGATTATTACCATATTCACCAAAATTGTATTGATATCTTATTGGAAAAAAGAACATAATGAGTGAGTTGAGAGTCCTGATGATCTCCCCTGAGGTAACACCGCTTGCCAAAACGGGTGGCTTGGCTGACGTTTGCGGCTCTCTTCCGCTGTATTTGCATAGTTTGGATTGCGACATACGGGTTTTTCTGCCCGGACATCGCTCGGTTCAACAAAAAGCCTCCAGGGCCAGAATTCTGGGTAATGTAGAAACAATCATCTGCGGTTTGCCAGTAAGAGGCACGATCCGAAGAACACTGCTGGAAAAGAAGGTAATAACCTACTTCGTGGAAAATGATGCCCTATTCGACCGGGAATATCTTTATGGAACACCTGAGGGGGATTATCCCGATAATCTCCAGCGCTTCACCTTTTTAGCCCGCAGTGCCTATGAATTGTGCAATCTGGTAAATTTCTGGCCGCAAATCTTCCATTGCCACGACTGGCAGTCCGGTCTCATCCCGATCTACCTGCGCACTATGTTCGCCGATCATCCCGAATTGGGCTCAGCGGCCTCGGTGCTTACTATACACAATCTGGCGTATCAGGGTCTTTTCCCAATGGACCTTTTCCCATTGCTGGATATTTCCGAGCAATGGCGGGGAATCATCGGTCTGGAGTTCTGGGGAAAACTCAATTTCTTGAAAGGGGCCATTTATGCAGCAGATGTGATCAACACTGTAAGCGAGAATTATAGCCAGGAAATCCAAACCGAGGAGTTAGGGTGCGGATTAGATGGCGTTTTGAGGGACCGCAGGGGTGATCTTTTCGGGATACTCAATGGCACGGACTATTTTGAATGGGACCCCCGGACAGATCCATATATCACCGCACACTATAACCCCGAGAGCCTGGAAGGGAAGGTCAGTTGTAAACGAGACTTGCTTGAGACTTTGGGCCTTCCTGATGAGCTGATGACTCGCCCCGTGGTGGGGATGATCACCCGCCTTGCCGATCAGAAAGGGCTGGATCTTGTAGCGGAATGTATCGATGAGATGCTTGCATTGGATGTAGGGTTTGTCCTGCTGGGAACGGGAGATCAGAAATATCAGGAAATGTTCCAGCGGATCGGCGCCCGGTTTTCGCAAAAGGCGGCCATCCGCCTGGACTTTAATAACGAGCTGGCCCATAAAATCGAAGCGGGAAGCGACATTTTTCTCATGCCCTCTCGCTATGAGCCATGCGGTCTTAACCAGATTTATAGCCTTCGGTACGGGACAATACCTTTAGTGCGCGCCACGGGCGGATTAGATGACACGATCCAGGATTATGACCCCGTCACCGGGACGGGAAATGGCTTCAAGTTTGTAGCTTATTCTGCCAAGGCCCTTATGGAGCGGATGAAATCCGCCCTGGAGCTTTACCAGAACCAAGCAGCGTGGACGGATTTAATGCGCCGGGCAATGCAGGAAGAGTTTTCCTGGGCTCGTTCAGCTTCGAAATATCTGGATCTGTACCGGCTCGCACTCCAGAGGCGACAGCATCGTTTCTGAACACATAGGGAGAGAGCGGAAAATGGGTAGAATTACTGAACCCTTTCAACAATGCATCCTGGTGGACTCTGTCCCATTGATTTTATGTAAAGCCCGTGAGGGTGCCTTCTAATTTTTATGTAAGCATATAAGGGGAAAAATTATAATAAGCCTAAAGCCTTGAATTTATATTTTTACTGGACACTTGTTAGCTGGTTGTGCTATATATAATTTTTATCGGATTCCAGTATCGGTGGGAGTATCGTATTTGTCAAATGGTAATGTAATTCAATAGGTTAGCATGATTAAGCTTATTGTTCAACTGCCGCTGAAAGAGCCGCAGGAATTTCCACTTACAGGAAATAAGATCGTCATCGGGCGGGCGCCTGATAACGAGATTATTATAGATGAGAAGATTGTTTCACGAAAGCATGCGGAAATAGTTCGAGAAGGAGAACGTTATATTCTGGTGGATCTGGACAGTCATAACGGCACATTCATAAATGATGCCCGAGTCTCCCGCCACGTCCTGGCCGATCAGGACACCATACGTATCGGAACAGCCACCATTAAATTTATAGACCAGATCTCAACGCAAGTATCCCTGTCCGACGATCACATCCAGGATGAAAATCGCACTCTGGTGAAATCCTTGGCGGAGGAGAATGTTATTTCACCACTTCGGAACCTGGCGCGTATCATTGATACTCCAACCGTCCAGGATGAACAGGCCAGCATTTCGCGTCAGGCACTGGCGGCTACCCTCCGTTTCGCAAAGGATCGACCTAGTGAGAATTTAGAGAAAAATTACCGAAACCTCTTAATCCTCTATCAAATCGGCGAGACCATCAATTCAGTCACCAACCTTGAAGACCTGCTGGAAGTTATCATGGAGTTGGTGATCCAGGTGGTGGAAGCGGAGCGTGGATTCCTGCTACTACGCGATATAGACACCTCAATACTGGTCCCGAAAGTGATCCGCTACCGCGGGGTATCAACGCCTGAAGAGAAGATCTCCCTGAGTCGCACCATCGTCAGCAGGGTGATGGAAGAGCAGGTTGCTGTATTGACTGCCGATGCCAAGGTAGATGCCAGGTTCAAGGCTGGTGAAAGTATCCAGCTTTACGGCATCCGTTCGGCCATGTGCGTCCCTCTGTGGAGGCATCGGGACGATATTATTGGTGTACTGTTTCTAGACCGTACCAGTACTGATAAGCCTTTTACCGAGGATGATCTGGACCTTCTGTTCGCCATTGGCAACCAGGCTGCCATTGGAATTCAACAATCCCGGCTTCAGGAAAAAATCCGTCAGGAATCCCAGATTCGCAATAACCTTATGAGGTTCCACTCGCCCTCTGTTGTGGATATGCTCATGAAACAGAGCTATCAGGCAGGAGGAATCACCCTTGAGACTCAGGAGCAGAAGGTCACAATCTTGTTCTCGGACATAATCGGGTTCACCAAGATTGCCGAAAGGCTCCAACCCACAGAAGTCGCCCAGCTTTTAAACGATTACTTCAGTCGCATGACCGATATTGTCTTTGAGTATGATGGAACGCTGGATAAATACATAGGGGACGGTATCATGGCGGTCTTTGGCGCGCCTTTCACGCGAAAAGACGACGCCAAGCGAGCCGTACTCGCGGCCAAGAAGATGCTCTTGGAAAGGGAGCAATTCATGGAGGAACTCCCACCGGAACAACGCTTCAGCATTCGAGTCGGCATCAACACAGGCATGGTGGTGGTGGGTAACATCGGATCCATCAGACGTCTCGATTACACCGTTCTCGGAGATGTGGTCAACGTAGCGGCCCGCCTGGAGGAGCTGGCTCAGCCAAACCAAATTCTCATCGGACCAGAGACTTATCAGGAAGTCAAAGATATTTTCACTACAGAAAGCGTGGGGAAAAAATCGCTCAAAGGCCGTGAGACGGAAATAGAAATTTTCCAGGTGATCTGACAGCTCTCTGTGCTCAAATGACCCATCTCTACGGCAAAAGTAAAGTATGTACAGGAATTCCCATTCGGTACAAATTTTTTTATTTCTTGAGAGCCCTGTTCTAAAAGGCTTTGAGTATTTGGAGATAATCAAAGCGAAAATTAACGAGATGCAAAAATTAAATGAAAAAGAGAATATTGGGATCTCCCAGCGGGCTATGGATCTTCCTCCGTTCATCGTAATGGATGTTATGGAGCGTAGTGCGGAGCTTGAGATGCAGGGTTGCAATATCATTCATCTCGAAGTTGGCGAACCTGATTTTGACACCCCGCCCCGCATTATCGAGGCTGCGGAGCGTGCCATGCGAGACGGTGAAACCCGTTACACCCACAGCATGGGATTGCTTCCTCTCCGAGAGGCCATCTGCCGCCATTATCATCGCCACTACGGCGTCAAGCTCACGCCCGACAGGGTGGCGGTAACCATGGGATCATCACCGGCCTTCCTCCTTGTATTGGGGGCCTTGCTGAACCCCGGTGATGAGGTTATCCTCTCGGATCCTCATTATTCATGTTATCCCAATTATGTGAAGTTTCTTGGAGGAAAATCCGTGTTCGTGAACGTTCACGAAGAAGACGGCTTCCAGTATCGGCCTGAAAATTTGCTCATCAATCCTTCCACCCGGGCCGTAATAATCAACTCGCCGGCCAACCCCACGGGCAACCTGCTTTCTTCCGAACGTATGGCTCACATCGCCAACCTTGGCCCCATGATTGTCTCCGACGAGATTTACCACGGCTTGGTGTACGAGGGCCGGGAGCATTCAATCCTGGAGTTCACCGACCGGGCTTTCGTTATCAACGGGTTCTCCAAGGCCTATGCCATGACCGGCTGGCGGCTGGGATACATCATTATGCCGGAAGAATTCAAGCGGCCCCTTCAGAAAATGCTCCAGAACTTCTTCATCTCTCCCAATGCCTTTGTTCAGAGGGCTGCCATCTCTGCACTGGATGGATGCGAAGCGGAAGTGAAACGGATGCGGAACATTTACGATCAGCGGCGCAAGCTCATGATCCAACGCCTGAAAGAGATGGGGTTCGGAATCACGGTTGAGCCCACGGGAGCCTTTTACGTTTTAGCCAACGCGCGCCGGTTCTCTTATGACTCGTATCAGTTGGCTTTCGATATCCTGAAAAACGCCCACGTCGGCGTAACTCCCGGCATCGACTTCGGCCAGAACGCCGAGGGCTACCTGCGCTTCTCTTACGCCAACTCTTTTGAGAACATAAAGGAAGGGATGGATCGAATTCAGGCCTATTTGCAAAAGCGGTTTTCATGAAAATCGTTTCTGCGCGGTTTCTGACCAGCGCCGTTGACCCATCTCAGTACCCTGGCACATTCTTGCCCGAGGTGGCTTTTGCCGGCCGCTCCAACGTGGGCAAGTCTTCCCTGATCAACACCCTGCTGGGTCGAAAGGGCCTGGTGAAAACCAGTTCCTCGCCGGGCAGAACCCAGACGTTGAACTTCTTCGAGGTGAACTGCGCCTTCGTCTTCGTGGACCTGCCGGGATACGGCTATGCCAGGGCCCCAGAGGTGGTCCGGCGCAGATGGCGACCCATGGTTGAGCGTTACCTGTCTGAGAGGGAGGAACTAAGAGGGGTCGTGGTGATCATGGACATTCGTCGTGAGCCTACGGAGGGAGACCTCCAACTGCTGGAATGGCTGGCGCATAAAAATATCACGTCCATTCGCGTTTTGACCAAGGTCGATAAGCTTTCCCAGCCACGGCGGATGAAGCAGATAACGCTTATACGTCGACAACTCCCCCCTGCAAGCGCTGAGCCCGTCTTGTTTTCCGCCATGACCGGGGAAGGGAAAAAAGGGCTATGGAGTGAGATCCACTCACTGTTAAAACAATAAAAACCGGAGATCCTCTTTCCAGGATAAAATCATCTGCCACTGAAAAACATAATGCACTGACAAGCCAACCCCGTCCCCTACCGCTAGCTTTTCACAATCATGGATATGGGCTGAGAATCTTATTCGTCAACATACAAAATCAAGGGCGGACGCAATATCTTATGGCAGTAATAAGATACTTATCTATACTATATCTTCCAGCTTTCTGGGTTTGCGGATTACCAGAAAATAAAAGAATATTAAAGTCAATACCAAGAAGAAAAGGCTATCCATACTGGTTAAAAATATCATAGGGCTCCCTGCGCTAAGGGTAAGTGCACGTCTAAAATACTTTTCTAGCATTGGCCCAAGAATAAAACCAAGAAGTAATGAAACCGTGGGGTAATCCTGTTTTCTTAAAAAGTACGCCACTACCCCTAAAGTCAAGGTCATGGCCATCTGGAAGATTGAAAAAGTCGACACATACCCGCCTACTAAAGCTATCACCGCGATACTGGAATACAATATGGCTTTATTAATGGAAACGATCCTAATGTAATATGGTCCTAAAAGATACAGGGTTAAGGGGATCAAGATCAAGGCACTTATAAACAACGATGCAAACATTGGAGCTATCAAGTGAAACTGATTGGTCATCAATTGAGGGCCCGGCTGCAGACCATTGATAATTAATACCCCTAAAACTACCGCAGTGGTGGCGTCGCCGGGAATTCCAAAGGTCAACATTGGCACCAAAGCTCCTCCACACATGGCATTATTTGCTGTTTCTGCAGCAGCAATGCCTTCAATGGAACCCTTACCATATAATTCCGGGTGCTTGGAAGCTCTAATAGATTCAGCATAAGAAACAAAAGCTGCCATCGAACCACCAGCTCCAGGAAGAACCCCAATAAAATAGCCAATTATTGAGCTTTTTAAATAAGTTATCAACCCGATTTCCTTCAGATCACTAAGACGTGGTAAGAAATCTTTTCTTTTTATTTTTTTGGCTTCCCCCTCTTCACCAATAACCACTACTTTTTCACCCACTTGTTCAGATTGAATCAGCAACTCGCTAATTGCAAAGGTACCGATGATTAAAGGCATCAAATCTATTCCATCAATAAACATATCGATGCCAAAAGTAAACCTGGCGACGGGCCGCATGATATCTATGCCGATCGTCGCAAACATTAGCCCTAAAGAAGTGGCTATGGCTCCCTTGGCAAAAGA
>CAZTAS010000147.1:0-16597 GCA_964611635.1 uncultured Thermodesulfobacteriota bacterium | reverse complement strand
GGATAATCTCAAGCCACCGATTTTGAAGTTCTGGCAAGGCCCTGTTGAGCTCATCTATCAGGATAATCTCCTTGTCCCACACGGTCACCTTGCTGGGCACGTATTCAACAATGCCTTCCTTGAGCCTCTCCACGTTGGGATAGCCCAGCACGTCCTCGAACATGGCCTTTGACGCGTCGTACACGACAAAGCGCCTCCCGAGAGCTCTTGCCATGGTGTTTGCAATGTGGGTCTTGGCACAGCCGTGGTTTCCGATGAGCAGCAACGGGTCTCCGGTTAACAGGGATGCCATGACCAGGTTTTCGTCCTGCTTCTTCCAGCCGTAAACCCCTAACTTTTCCAGTATCATTTTTTATGCACCTCCTTTCCGTTTTCACCCCTTGAAACGGAAAGGGGAAGGCCGATACGGTCATGGCATCCAATACCCTTAAGTACAAATGTCCTCCAGGTGCACCACGTCGCCGAAGAGCGCAAAGTCTTCGCAGCCCTGTGCATCGTCAAAGAGGATGGTCAGGGTAACCAATCCACGCTTCTTCAGTTCCTCCATTAAATTTTCGTCCATAGAGGCGTATCCATCAGTGATAATAATGGCCCTGTCAAATCCACGCTCCAGGATGGAGCGGGCGATGCACGAAAAGTCCGTGCCATGCGTGGTCTTGATGCTGCCTTTAAGAAGCTCTTCAAAGGAAGTCTCCACCACTTCGTTGCTGAACTGGAAGATGGTTCTAATTTCTTTTTTCATATTTTTGAGAATCCCCAGAATCTTTGGCAGATACTCGTTGACGCTCCCTGAAACATCAAGGTAAATTGCAAGCCCCCTGTCGCGATGTCGTGGCTGCTGAAGCTGGTTGTGGAAGTGGAAGGGGTAGATGCCTGCTGACAGGAGCACAAGGTCTCGCTTGGACGGGTAGAGGGGGATTGGAGAGGTTGAGATGCACCTCGCATGGAAGAGTTCCTTGAACCTGTCTATTTTGCGCTTGGTGGCAAACTTCTGCAAAAGGATTCGCCTGAGAGAGAGGTGCCTCCTGAGGGCCTCCATCATCATATCAATAAGGACTGTGCTGAAGCTCGCATCCTTTTTAGCGATACTTCTCTTGATTTCCTCAGCCAAACGGGCGAGAACATCCTCCGGTATCCCGACTGCGCTTTTGCCCGGTGCAGGGCCATTTTCTGCACCATGAGTGCCGAGAAGCATGATGCCCCTGAAATGTTCGGTTGGCGTGAGAATCTTAAGGGTCTGGATAAGCTCGCCAGTGGTCATGGCCTCGTCTTTCCTGTGGCAGCCTGAGTAAAGCTTTTCATACACGCGCTTATATCGGCTTCTGGACATCCTGCTCCCGGCCCGCATAATGCCCTGCAGGCCCTTGGGAAGGTAGAGTTTCTTAAACAGGTTGCCGTCTGCCGACTCCCTGGAATAGATGGTGCTGGTAGCTGCGTTGATGATTGCGTCTGCGGAGATGTTCTCCAGTTCAGCATTCCCGTAAATGAAGTGTCCGAACATAGGATGTAAAAGCTCATGGAAAATCAGGCTGAAGAGGTCTTCTTTGCACGAGATGTGCTGGTTCACAAAGTCCGGGTTGTACAAGAGCTTTCCCTCTTTGCTGATGCCGGCTGTTCGGATAGTAGGGTCTTCATGTACGCTCGTGATAAAACTTGCTGCAAAGCTGTCAAAGCCCAGGGCCTCTTTCAAGACCTGTCGAATTATCTCAAGGGTTATTTTCATGGAAATCACCTCCATTCCCACTTGAAAGTGGGTTTTTCTCACCAGCCAGAAAAACCCACGAGAAGAGGCATCCGGAACCCGCCATTGCTTGGACACCAGGGGACTTGGACCTGGTTGACATGGCAAAAAGAAAGCAGTAGAATTGCTTTAGACCACTGTCAGGAGGCGAAATTAAAGATGAGGAACTTTAAAAAGCATGAAAGTCAGTTAATGAATTTATAAGAATTTATAATCTGATGCTCGACGCTCTGAATGGAGAGAGAGGCAAAAGATCCTTGAAAGACAAGAAATCAGAGGAGAGCGGTCATGTCTGAAGACCAGGCGCGAGAATTGATAAGAAAAACAATAAAAAACGCAGTGGATAAAGAAACCATAGACATCGAAGAGCTGAAAGGAAATATAGGAGAAATTCGCCTTAATTCTTTAGCTAAAAGAAACATAGACTTAAAAGACCTCTACAAGGCAGGTGTTGATAAGAAATTGGCTGGCAATTTGGAGTCTGTGGAGGAAGTTCAGGAGGTATTAAAGGGCCTAATAAGAACAAAAAGAATGACACCGGAGCAAAGAAAGCCTTATGCGGAGCAAGCGTATATGAGAATTTGCGATATATTGGATATTCCCTATTGAGTCCAATGGGCAGGTTTTGGTCGGAATTCCATGTGTTATTCTGCCGTTATGTACCGGAACCTTTATAAATCATTATTAATTTCTTCTGCCTGAGGTGATGTACCATTGGCAAGAAAACATAAATGTCCCTATTGCAGCTCAACAAAGACTGTTTGGAAAGGGTATCGAGAGCGAATGAATGGGAAAGTACGGCTGAAGATATGCAGGCAGTGCGGGAGGAAGTTTACGACAAAGGTTGTGGTGTGAGGAACCGAGGAAGCCAACACACATCTTCAGATTCTGGTCAAAGCTTTGTTCATCACGTACAGGCTCACATGGTACTTCCTGGAAGACATGATTGCCAGAGATTCGGAAAAGGTGTAGCTTCCAACCCGTAATCGATCGAAAAAGGGGTTGGGAATTCGGATTCTTATGTCGATCCGTATAACATACCAGGATAAAGGACAGAATGGATGGAAATTGTTGATCTTGAAGCGATTTTGTCAGTACAATTTTTGGGATGTTATACGGACAGGAAACCGGTTTTCTGGATTTTATGCGGATCCATCTAATTACTGTTAGGCTCAGGATGAGACACTCTGTCGGGGCCCACACCCCTGTTCGCTCGCTCCGTTGTTGCAACCACGTGACTGTGGGGCGCCAGATAACACCGCTAAGCTGTGGCGGCCGAATTAACTCTCTTTCCCAGCGATATGAGCGTCTCGTTGGCCGAAGCGACACTAAGATGGATACGTCTCGGCATCAACTGCCAAGGAACACAATATATTGGCGTAGTTGAGCAGCCTACTTCAGGAGCAACGAGCGACAAACTCAAGTTCAGGTGCCTACAACGACCAACGGACGACGACTCAATTCTTTGGAGACAACCGCGCACGGCACTGCGGAACCGCCTAAGCCAAAGGTGCGCCTAAAATGGAAGTGAGGGATCCCACCCAAGAAGATCACCAAGCGCGCTCCGACTTTGTTCGGGAAATTGTACAATACTCCCGCGTGCGCGAAATAGTGCCCGCTGCATTTTTAACTGGACCCCCAAAGACGATCGTGCAGTTTTGGAACGATTTGAATAAGCTACCGAAGGACGTTCGAGTGTGCATCGAATCGTGGCAGAAGCTCGAGGAGCATGGCTTCCAAGTGCTCCTATTCGACGATGAAAGAGCCAAAGACTTTATCGCGGGAAGATTGGGCCCGCAGCACGAGAAAGCCTATGAGCGATGTTATCACCCTGCGATGCAGTCAGACTACTTTCGGCTCTGCTACATCCTATTGGAGGGTGGCTGCTATCTGGATGCTGATGACATCTATCGCGGGCCATCAATTGACCATCTCTTCAGCGACGGCCGGCTGAGGATTCAGCCTCTATGTTACGACATCTCGACGGATCAGATGGTGCCGCCTTTAGTCTTCACCCAGCCGGGAGCCAACGCCTCGAGTTGGATCTTCTACTTCAACAATAACCCCCTCATTGCTGTCCATGGGCACCCAATCGTAGAGCGGGCGCTAACAACAGCTACTGAGACCCTTGAGCGACCTGCAGCGGGTGAGCTACCAGAAATCCAGTCGACTACGGGCCCTGGCAACCTCACGAAGTCGATCTTCGATCTTGCAAGGGAAAACGGCACCATAGAAAAAGCCTTGTTCGTGCTATCTGACTGGGAAGATATCGCTACCAGCAAATGGCCGCTCAGCTACAGGTACGACGAAAGAAACTGGAGAATTTCGAACCAGCGAGACTACCGAGGATGAAAGAACTAACGTACGACGAGGGGGGTACATGAATCTGTCAAGGCCACTCCGATCACCTTCAAAGCTTCTATATCGCATCGGCTTGAAAATCCGGCGGCTGCTGCCAAGGCAACAGTGCCATACATTCGGACCGTCGAACGGGAAGCAACGGCAGAGGATAGAACGAATCTATGTCATCAATCTTGATCGCCAACCAGAACGCTGGTCCGAGATAAGACGGGAGCTCAGCCGCGTCCTGGATTCATCGGGAGCTGAACTCGCGAAGCTGACGGTGCGATACTCTGCCGTCGATGCCAGGAGCTTCGCGCAGCCACCGCTCAAGAACGATGAGGTTGACCCCTTCTATACGCTCGGGGACCAGCTTGTCGTGGAGCCACAACCGCGGGCGCTGCCAGACCGAGTAGAACTCGATCGCCCAGTTCGAATGAGTCGGCCGGAGATCGCGGTGGCTAGCTCACACATCGGCGTTTGGCGCGGATTGCGACGAGCAAGCACCCGTACGTGCTCGTGCTTGAGGACGATGTCTGGTTCCAACGAGGGTTCGCTCGACATTTAGATCGGGCGTGGGGTGAGATAGAAGCCGGAGGCGGCAACACGCCGCGATTCGACATTCTCTACCTGTCATACAAGGAAGTTAAGTACGGAGCTCAAAAGACTTTTCTGTCCGATACCCTATTCCGTCCGGTGTGCGGGCTCTGGTATCTATCTGGATACGTTCTCTCGCGCGAGGGCGCCAGGAAGTTGCTTAGCCTCTTGCCCTGTCGGGGACCCGTAGATCTGTGGATAAATCATCAGTTCGGAGCACTTGATGTGCGCGCAACCAAGTGGCCTACCATTCGCCAGCGACGCGACGGCTGCTCCACTAACTCCTATTCAATACTCCCCGCACTGACCAAGATTGGCATTCTCGACAGTGAGGGTGAATCGCTCTTTCAGATTCGCCCAAGGGAGCGGCCGGTTTTCGCTTTCGGAACCGAAGGTTCCGGACTCTCATCACTTGCCTTGGCTCTTTCCATGCTCGGCTACAGGTGTTGCAGTGATCTGCAGGAGCTTCCAGAAAAGGAGCTACAGCAGCTGCTCGCAGGAAGAACCGATCGGGTCTTCGACGCCTACGTGAACATCGGATCTCTGAAGCCGAAAGCTCGGGTGCTGAGGGAACGCTACCCTCAGGCCAAGTTCATCATCACCACTAGCCAAGCCGGGAGTTCAGACGCCAGCCTACAGGACATCCTGGAAGAGATGGGTGGCTGCGATGTTGCCGTTGTGCGCTCAGATTCGGCCAACAAGTGGAAGGTTGTTTGCGAGCACCTTAAGTGCGCTCCGCCCGTCTGTTCCTTTCCTGACATTGCAGACCTTGGGCAGAGACGGCTTTTGGATTCCAACAACGAAAAGAGCCCAGTCATGGGAGGAAGGACCCCTAAGCGCGACAGGTCGCCTTGGGTAGTAGAGTCCTGCCGGAAGTGGAAAGGCATTCGGTCCGCCCCGTCAGTCAATACGTTGACGCAGGCTGGCATTCCTGTGAGCTTCAAAGACTCCCTTGAGAATCTCAATACGAAGCGCTGGTTGCTAAGGGACGACACCTTCGCCGGCAACTTGGGGTTGTTTCGTCCCTCTAACGTCGAATTCCTTGCTGGGGTTGGGGCTGTGCTCAGCGTGAAAAGGGAATCCCTTGGCGTTCGGGATTACAGTTCAGCGTCGATCTCGAGCCGCGACCGTTTCCTATTCGGGAGGTTTGAGGCCGTCATGCAGGGTACAAAGGTATCCGGCGTGGTTGTTGGGTTCTTTCTGCATCGCGATTCGCCGCGGCAAGAAATTGATGTCGAAATTGTGGGCAATCGATCAGACCGTCTCCTGATCAACGTCTTCTATAATCCTGGTGGTGAAGGAGCGACGTTTGACTATGGGTACAGAGGTGCGCCGAGTGAGATTAAGGTTGGCTTTGACGCGTCAGAGTCCGCTCACCGGTTCGCCATTGAATGGGATCCATGCGAGATAAGGTGGCTGGTTGACGATCAACTGATTCATAGGCGAGTCAACTGGGATCCGACGCCGATTCCTCAGCTTCCGATGACGCTCCATGTCAACACTTGGCCATCTCGCTCGAGGGAGCTCGCCGGTCGATTGGCCAGCCGACAACTTCCTGCCACCGCGGTGGTAAGGTCGATTGCAGTACAAGCGAGCCTCGCTGAAAGATAGAGAATGCAGGTGGCACGGATAAGTCGGCATACTCGTCGAGTAGGAACTGGTCCAGAAGCTACCTCTACGCTGCGGCTGACGTGAGCCGCCGTTACACTCCGCTCGATGGAGTCTGCCGGCTTGGGTGTGGCCGTTCCGGCGGCCACAAGGACGTCTCTCGCAGCAGAGCTGAGTAGGTTTGCCACTCACCGAACGTTTGTAATGGAAGATCTGCAGCGTCAGCCGATTCACGATACTCTCAAAGGGTGGCTCCGCGCCGAGATCGATGCACCAACAGTCCATTTGAAACGCTCAATAATCAGTGGCTTACGACCGAGGACGTTCCGGTGATACTCAGGCTCATTGGGAGACCTCCGAGACTTGAAGTTGCAGGGTAGGATGAGTGGACCACGTACTGGAACAGTATCGACAGCGATCGGCGGCGACTCCAACTTGCGGGAGAACTTGGCGACGTGGTTTCGTGCCGCTGATGCGCGGTGTTATGCTCTATTTCAATCGGAAATCTGCAATCGCTGATCTTCGATCCACTCAAACCTTTGTAACAAATGTCCGAGACCTGACTTGTCGAAGTTTCCTATATCAAATCTCCGCCCCTTCATATAAATGAGAGAGGAGAGGCTCCTTGAGCAAGCCCCTCCTATCCTTCATCACCCAAAAAGCGCCAACTGTGCCACTGTCTTTGTTCCTTCCAGCGGCTGATTTAGCTCCTGAGCCTTCATGGACTTTCTCTCCACTTTTTTCCGTCTACCCAGGAAGGTCACAAAGTCGACGAAAACGATCTTTTCCGGTTCCAGCGGTTCATCTCCGGCTTTTTCATTTATGAGCGTTGGTTCCTGTTCGTCTGTTTCATCCTTTCCGACGTCTTTACTCTTTTCTTGGAGTTGCCCGGGCCTTTTATTGGCCTCGTTGATGCTTTTCCATATCTGCTCCACTCCTTCACCCTCCAGCCCATCAACCAGCGCTTTAGCCAGGGCCACGGACATATCCTCACCTGATGTCATGGCCATCAATCCCTCTTCACTGAACTGCCCTTCAATAGACAGAGCTGCGCTGAGCTTGCTTCCAATCAACTGGAGCGCCTTTTCAGAAAGGGTGTCCTGGTAAAACATATAATAGACTTTTACATCTCGTGTCTGGCCTATCCGCCATGAGCGCCGTGATGCCTGGCGCAAGCTGTAAATGCTATACGAGCACTGGTAAAAAACCAGCGTGGGCCAGGCAAGCAAATCAACGCCTGTCTCAACCAGCTTAATGCCTGCTATCAGGCACTCAACTCCTTCCTTTTCCCTCTCTAAAATCCACTCTTCCCTGTTTTCCGGCGGCACCGCTGATTTAAGGATATCCGTCTTGATGCCCTCATCCGTGAGGATTCTCTTAAGCCTCTCTGTGACATCCTTTGTGGCGGTAAAGTGGCAAAAGACAAATACTCGCCTTTTTTGCCTGAGTTCCTCCCTGACCAATTCCACCAGCCTTTGCTCCTTGGTGTAAATTGTATCCCGGGAAAGCTCAACAGGAATGGCCGCCACCCTTTCATGTTCATTACCCCTGTCCACGATAGGCTCATTGCCAAAGGGCCTGTCAGGATAGGACAAAAGCGTCTGCAAGTATGTTGAAAGAAGCCTCTTGGAGCCCCGCTGAAGCTCAGCTCTTACTGCCGCTATCAACTCGTTTTGCAGCTTAAAATATGCTGCTGCCAGCTCTCTGTCCATCTGGCAGGCAATTACCTGTTCGCTGAATGGAGGTAAATTTAAAGCTATATCCTCCAGCCTGAGAAAGGCTGTTGAGCCCATGAGGTGCTGGCCAAAGATCTGGGGAGATATTCCCGGCCTTCTCTTTACAATAGAAGAGCCTTTTTTGCCCCTTGAGGAGATATTGTCTTCTGCATCCAGTCTGTAGCGGTTGATCCTCTCAAGCACCCCATAGCGAGAGACAAACTTGGACACATCATGGTAACGGATTCCTTCTGCCAAAAGGGTATCAGGATTGAGCCTGAAAAGAATAGCCCGTAAATCATCTGCGTATCCACCTGTCAAAGTCCCTGTCAGTGCAATGGACTTTTTCGCTGCGGAGGAGAGCGCTCCGAAAGCATTGCCCTGGGCAGAGTTCTGGGATTTGAGCTCGTGTACCTCGTCGAATATCGCATAATCAAAATAGTTTTTGAAATATCGCTTGAGATATTCAGCAACAGCAAACCTTCGGAATTTAGTGTTGTCAGCCTGCCATAACGCTCCTCTACATACCTTACAGAAACGTTTCTGTCTTTGTAACCAGTTTTGTTCCACAGGGCAGTCATCATTATCCATGATTATAGAGCCGCAGTCAGGGCAATACAATCCTTTTTTGCCCTTGTGCTGGATGAAAGCCGGCCTCCAGGCATAGGAGAGCTTTGCCCTGTCTTTTGAAATGACATAATACTTAGCTGTTTTGGGTTTACCGGCGTTTGGGTTTAGTGCCATTGCATCCTTTAGCTTCCGCAAGATAAACGCCTGTGCTCCAGGGACGGTGTTCAAGACCTCCCGCTGCCATTTTTTTACCAGATGGCCCGGGCACATAATCAGGGTTCTTGCAGGTCCCGCGCCATTTTTAGAAACATAGGTTGTTGCCAATGAAAGCAAACATTTTCCGGTCCCCATCTCGCCGCAAATAATAGCTGATTTTTGCTCTTGCATTGCATTGCAAAGCCCCATTACCACATCGCCCTGGGCCACAAAGGGCTTCCGAAGTAGCTCATCCATTTTCGGGTCCCAGGCTTGCCCAGGATGAAAGAGAGGCTCAGCTGATCTCTTGATTTTCTCGGCCAGAGCAGGCCCGAATGTTTTCAAATAATCAGTTACATTGCTTATGTGCTCCAACATCGCTGATTTCTCCTTTTTAAAATCGAATTTGTTTACTCTTAACCCCTTCTGAGATCATCTCATCCAGAGCCTTCTCATGCACCCAAAGCCTTACAGTTTTTACATTTCCTTCCAACTCTTCGATAAATTCCTGTTCCATGAGCTTTTCATAAATCCACTGGCTCCATTCAGGGATGGCGGTTATGGCAAGGCTTTTTTGAAGATGGTTGTAAATTACCTGATATGGGCTCATCTCATGCGGAATGAAGATAAGCTTTTGCGATGTTCCTTCTGATTTACAAAAATTCTCTGCTGCAACCAGTTGGTGCAACAACCCGGAGGGGAGCTTTGAGCTTAAGATTTTGTAATGGATATTCTTATCAGCCTCTACAATAATATTTCTTTCCTCACCCACGGTAATCTCCAGCTCCCTGCCTGAGACCATGGCAGAGGAGATTGCCTTAACTGCTGAATCCTGCCCTGCTATTGAAAGCAAGAGGATTTGCATGTAACGGTCATACACAAAAGCATCTGTGTAGGCTTCTACAAAGATGTTCCTCTGGAAGTTGCAATACTTGACCCTTTCCATCATTTTTCCTCCTTTTCAGACGAGACGAACGATGTCCCCGTTTTGCTTAAGGAGCTTTATGGATACTCTAAATTGCTCCAACTGATGTTCTTCTATAACCTCATCAGAGGGCTGTTCCTCGTAGCTAATGGTTATTTTTTCCACAACTCCCCTCACGATATGCCTATCCAAACTTCCAGGCTCTCCAACAACACCGTCCAGCATGCCTGAAGCCAGCAATAAACCAATATGCCCTGTGTGCAAGGGAAGGGGAGGCCTTTTAATCTCCAGGGGCTTTATGTTCGCCATGTCCGAAAATTTCCCCCAGAGAGCTGATTCTTTTAGCTCTTTTTTCAATTCTTCCGGGTCAATCCGGCTGGAGCGGAAAAGCTGAATAGGTATAGCAGAAGGGAGTTTGTAAACGGGCTCTTCCATGAATGGAAGCTCTGCTAAGTCTTTTTTCGGGACAAGCTCAAGCTCGGCCTGCATGTCCTCATCAGAGCTGTTTTGCCCCTTTCTTGTAGCAAAGAGCACAATTTGCCTGAAGGCCTCGAACTCCCCATCCGGAAACCTGCAAACTCTGAAATTTTCGAACCTGTAGCTTAAAATCTTGGCAATGCTTCTTGATAGGCTGTATTGAGGGATGATGTAAATCAGAAGCCCTTTGGGCTGAAGGTATTGGATGGTTCCCTGGAGAAACCATTTCTCCTTACGGCTGCTGATTTCTTCTTCTTTCTCAACAGATTCGAAATCATAGGGGGGATTCAAAAACAGGCAACTGAAGGCCCTGTTGCTTATGCGGGCTTCTTCAAAGCCGCAGTGCAGGACATTTTGTATTCTTGTTTTTGCCTCCTGGGCACGATAATTATCCAGCTCAATCCCATAGGTTGTTGCCTGAAGCCCCTCTGCCAGCTTATTAAGGGCTAAACTTTCTCCAGCGCAAGGGTCAAGAAGGGTAACCGAATAATTTGGGATCTGGATGAAACTTTTTATCCTCTCCACAACACTGACGGGCGTTGGGTAATATCCCATCGCCTCTCTTCCTGCTAATCTCATTGTGACCTCCTAAAAAGAAAAAGGCTCCCTCCCGTAAAAGAAGAGAGCCCCTTCAGCCTGCTGGTTTAAACGTTTATCCCTGGAATGCTTGAGCCATGAAGCTCATAAATTCTGGCCCATTCACCAAAATCCAGAGCAGGATATAGCCGATAAAATCCTGCATCCTGTAAAAGATTATTTTCGACATCGATGTTTGAATTAACATCATCATGACATCCTCCTTTTGATTGCTATCCCTGCAAAAGCTGAATCAACCAGTCTGTCCGGTCTCGTATCCACTCCAGGAATATGACCAGAAAATCCTTGACAGCTCGCCAGCGGTCTATAGTAAAGGCTGTCATCACCGTCCACCACACGACCTTTCGGATGATCTTCATGGTCCACCTCCAATAGAAAAGCCCCCTGGCTATTGCCGAGAGGCCTTTAGGTGTAATTTCAGTTTTAAAATGAAATTCAAACCGGCTCGAAAAGGTTTCCGCACCGGTTGCACGTCGCGCTGAAATCTCTTTTCCCAACCCTTATGTTAGTGCAGCCGCAGCTCCACTTCTGCAGGGTGCTCTTTCCCTTGCCAGGCCCGGTTTTAGGCGGTTCCTTTGCGGTCTCCGGTTCAATGGTAATTCCGCTGTCGTGCAGGAGGGTTGTAAAAGGCTCGGCAAGCTCCAGCGTCATGCCCCGGTCATTGGATGGAACGCCCAGGGCCTTTGATTTTTCCCTGAACTCTTTGTTGTGATAGTTGCTGCCCGAGGGTTTTCCGAATTCCTGCTGCCACTCATGTATCTGCTCGTGAAGAAGGGTGCAGAGAACCCAGCAGATGGGCCTTTTCAAATGAACTGTGTTGATGTTAATGTTCCACATCAGACCCAGGTGGTTCCTGCCGGGCACGAAGTGGCCCAGCATCTTGTGGTTTGTCTTCTGGAACGAGATGACCGGCGTAGCCAGCTTTCCCTCAAAGAATATGCGGTTAAAAACATCTGCCCACAGATACAGAAAAGCTGATAGCTTCTGCAGCGGCCAGTCCTCCACTGCTGTTCCGTGCGCCTTTATCATCTCATTTATGGATAAATCTTTTTCCTCAATCATTTTGACACCTCCTTTTTTGGGCGACGCCCCTCATCTCTGTGGGGTGACGCCTTGATGCATTGTCACCGGTCTCTCAACCCGGCATAGAGATTCACTTCTGGCTCTGCAAAGAAAGCCCTCCAGCGTCGTCTTTTTGTGCAAAAATTTCTTGACCAGCCGCCTTCTCCGAAACGTGTTTGTCTCTTTTTCGGCCTCATCGGCCAGCATATGAAGCTCAATCAGGGCCAGGAAAAACGCCGACTGAATCCTGGGTTGAACCAGAGCCTCGTTGAGTGCAGGAAAAGCCTTTTTGTAGAGCTGATACACGCTTTGCCTCATCCCTTCACATGACTGGGTACTCATGCACGCCTCCTGAAAAAGAAAAAAGCTCCGGTGATGACATCGGAGCTTCCGAAGAATAACTCCCACGGAGTTTGCTATTCCACTCACCCATGCCCGCTTCTGAGACATGCGTCCCGGGACATAATTGGATTCCTGTTAAGGTCATCAATTTCGCTCAGCATTTTCGACTCCTCGAAGAGGATGTCCACGTGCACCATGAAATCTCCTTCCCACTGGCACAAAATCCAGAACAGGCCATACTCATCAAGGGTCTCCACCAGAGTTTTTTCTATACGCTTCAATAATTCTTTTTTCTCCATCAATGCCTCCTTTCTTCAGCCAAAAAAAACGCCGGGCCATGCCGACGTGAAGGTAAGAATTGAGCACCAGGAGTCTTCCGACTATTTCAAACCCTATTCAGGATTTACCGTTGGAAACTCACTTCGTGTCCCGTTGGGGACTCTCCTGGCCAAAAGAGTGGCACGTCATCCTTTGCCGTCGATCACCTCCTTCCCAGGGTTATTCATTGGTCAGCGGGCCATAGACCCATGTGCTGAACTCAATGAGTCTTTCTCCCTGTTTTCAACATAATACCCCTTTAAATACCTTTCGGTTCTGGTTCTTATCCACAAGTGGCACAAACCGATACCTTTAAATAGTGGTGACACCTTCCACATGCTAACCACTGCGGGGAGGTAAAAAAATGAGTGAAAATCATGAACAGGGCCATGGCAAAAATTATGAGAGCATTCCGAGAGAGAATAGATATGATGTCCCGGCCATAAACGGCAATCTCCTGGAGGAAATCTTGTATCAAGGCTTTGTCAATGCTCGGGAAAAGATACAGTTTCTTGAGGAAAAAATCTGTGAGAGGCAAAAGCTTAAATACAGAATCATCTCTGATTTAGACCATGAGTGGGGCAGGGCCCAGGACTTGATATCAAGATGCGAGGGAAGCGTGCCTTATAACCATACTCCTGATCCAAAGATAGGCAGCCTGAGAAAGCTTGTTGCTGATATAGAGCGAGAAAAAATCAGGGAGGAAGTCCAACATTGGAAGGATATTACATTTCTGGAAAAGGAGCTGAATCATGCCAGAGAGGAGTATGCCAGGGAGAAGGGAAAATTGAAGGCATTGCGGGAAGACAAACAATGAGGTCAAGGATTCAGTCTCCCACCTCTATCCTGACGTATAAAGAATGTGCGCGAAAGTATTACTACCGCTACATACTCGGCTTGAAGCAAAGGCCCAGCATCTATCTCATCCGGGGAAGAGTCGCCCACGAGGTCATAAAGAGAATATTCGAGAGCGCGAAAACAAATCAAAGCGCGCTTGACGAGGGTCAACTGATTCTGAGAGTGAAAGCAGTCTTTTTAGATGAGTGGCGAAAAGCGCGGCCTGAGCTGCGCACAGCGGGCAAAACCAGGCTCCAGCTCGACCTTGCGAAAAAAGAAACCGAATCAATGCTCGTCAACTGGGCCAGGAATTTTGCCAAAAGCGGTGAAGGTGGCACGAAGATGATTATTCCAGCGACAGAGCTTCAACTCATCTCCGAGGAATATGGCGTTCAGGGGTTTCTGGATGCAGTCTTTGAGGACCGAGATGCAATTAAAATCCTTGATTTTAAAACAGGAAAGCCCGGTGATATTTCTGAAGAATACCGCCTGCAACTGGCCATCTATGCCCTTTTATATGAAGAAAACCACGGTAAACAACCAAACTATGTGGGACTTCAGTTCTTGCAAAACGGTAATAACCTCTGGCTCCCTGTGGATGAAAAGCTCCTTGCAATAGCCAGGCGCGAGTGCAAGCTCATCCACCTGAATACCATGTCCCAGAATATCGATGATTACCCCTGTCTGTGCGGCGGCCGGTGCAGGGAGGATTTCTATGAGGCCTGAGGAAGTTGAAAAAGGATTCAGGAAGCTGGAGCCGGTAATGGGAGACAAGGCCAAGCAGCTCTGGCAGGCCTACCTGGCCTCAGAGCATGAAAAGAGAAGGCAGTTCGAGGAGCTCCTGCAGATCATGCTCTATACAAAAGTTAAAGATGATTACCAGCAGCCCATACGATTACCGCCGCCTCCTTTCCGGGAGTGCTTCGGCGCATATATCCTTGGGGTGGTGGTCTATCCGGACCTTCCCTACGCGATTTTCGGTATACGGGAAAAAGAGATGTGCTCGCATCTCGGCGTCTTCGGCTCCACCGGCGCGGGAAAGACAAACCTGGCCTTTGAGCTTCTTGCATGGCTTTCAGCCTTCAAAAAGCCCTTTCTCGTCTTTGACTGGAAGAGGAACTACCGGGATCTGATTTCCAATGAAATTTTGAAAGATATAAAAGTATTCACCGTTGGCTCCAACGTTTCTCCGCTTCGATTCAATCCGCTCATTCCTCCTCCCGGGGTCCACCCTGCCATGTGGCTGGAGAAAATCATCGAGATCATTGCCCATGCGTTTTTTCTGGGAGAGGGAGCCATGCACCTGCTGAGAGAGGGGATCAACCATGTGTATCAATCAACCGGCATTTACGAGGCATGGGAAAAGCAAGATGTCCATGAATGGCCCACGCTGAAGGAAGTTGAGGAATGGCTTAGAAAGAAGATCCGTGCTGGAAGGGAGATGCTCTGGGAGGCCTCGGTGAAAAGAACTCTGGGAGCTATCAATTTCGCCGGCATGGGTGATGTGGTCAACGTCAGACGACAGCCGCCGCTGGAGGGATTATTGAACGAAAAGGTTGTCCTGGAGCTGGAGGCGCTCACGGACTCTGCCAAAACCTTAATCATCGGCTCTCTGCTCTTATGGATTCACCATTTTCGCATGAACCAGGGAAAAAGAGAGGAATTCAAACACGCCATTATTATTGAGGAAGCCCACCACATGATGCTTCGCCAGCCTAAAAAGAAAGAGCAAATTCCTGATGTCCTGATGCGAGAAATCAGGGAGCTGGGGGAGAGCATATGGATACTTGACCAGCACCCATCAAAGGTCTCCATTCCGGCGCTGGGAAATGCCTTTACTTTAGTCTCTTTCAAGCTCCAGCATGGCCTGGATGTGCGGGAAATGGGCGAAGCCATGCAGATGGAGTATAAAGAGCGGCCATGGCTGGGAAATCTGGCTGTAGGAGAGGCCATCGTCAAATCCGGGAGGTTTTCTCAGCTGATAAGGGTGAGAATTCCCCATTTTAAAATTCAAAAGGGTTCTGTTTCAGATTTGGCGGTTTCAGAGCACATGCGAGGTTTTCAGGAGCAATGGAAGGAATATGTCCCTTTATCGCAGCAATCAGAGCCTGCAAGGGCTTTAATGTCGGGTGATATTCTTTCCCCCCATGAGCGTCTGATGCTGGTGGACATCGCCGAGCATCCCCTTTCCAGCATTTCCGAGCGGTATAAACGGCTTGGGTTGAACAATTATACCGGCCCGGTGTGTAAAAACCAGCTTATGAAAAAGGGATGTGTCAGAATTGTTGAAATTCATACTGATAAAGGGGTAGTGAAGCTCATGGAGGCCACAGAAAAGGCTGAACGCATTTTGAGCCAAATGGGCGTAAAGCTGGAAAAAGGGAAAAAAGAATCCCTTGAACACGAGTACTGGAAGCATCAGGTGAAAACAGTCCTGGAAAAGAAAGGATTTAAAGTTTCAGAGGAAAAGGACTTTGTGGACCTGGTGGCTGCCAAAGGGGAGGAAAAGATAGCCCTGGAGATTGAAACCGGTAAGTCAGACCCAGTGAAAAATCTCTCCCGGGATATCATGGGTGATTACACCAAGATTATTATCGTTGCTCTGAGCGAGCCAGTAAAACTGAGTATTGAAAAAGGCCTTCAAAAATCAGGTCTTCTGGCTGACCGCAGGGTAACACTTTGCCTCATCAAGGATATAGAGCGTGTCCTGGAAAACCAATAAGTTTATAAACTCCGGGGCCTACCTATTATATATATGAATGAATCAGAACCACGATTGTGTATATTCGGCATGGATTTCAATCCATCAGATAGAAAATGCTCTCGGTGCATGTTTTCGCGCGCGTGCATGGCAAAGAAGCAAAAGGAAAGCCGGAGGCTCGATGAAGCGCTGGGTCATTCGCTTGAGGCATGGGGATGAGTGGAAGGGATACTGGTGGGCTTGGGGGCTGATGGCTCTTTGTGCTGGCTTTGTATATGTGCTCGTGGAGTCCAAGATTTTACTGCTCTTGATGGCTATCATCCTGCTCATTGCCATACTGGATCACGGTTTTGAAATCATTCAAAATGGATAGTTCCTGGCATGAAAAAGTCCGAAAAGGAACAGGAGGTGTGAAAAATGTCCAAACCCGTGAAAAAGTTTAAAGCCGGGGGGATCTCGTGCAGTGTGTGGAGGAATGAGATAACCAAAGACGACAGGTCCTTCGAGGTCTTCAGCATTCAGATCGAGCGCAGATATCGCGACCAGAACGACCAGTGGAAATCCACCAATTC
>CAZTAS010000146.1:0-16709 GCA_964611635.1 uncultured Thermodesulfobacteriota bacterium | reverse complement strand
AACATCTTAAATTACCAAATAGAAACGCAAAATTTATGAGTCAGAAAACTAGTTGGGCAAAGGAAGAAAAAAGAAACGCAGTTTTTTGTTGCAAGAGGGTTGTACTAAATGTATAATTGGTTGGACCAAAAGACAATCCAACAGTTGAACCAATTGATTATCCAGTTAATGTGGTTGCCATGATGTATGAAAAAATCAAACCAAAGCCAATTTTTGAGAGCATAATTGATCAAATTAGGTCCCAAATCGCCAAGGGAATTCTGAAGCCAGGAGACCTTCTACCTCCCGAGCGTCAGTTGTCGGAAATGATAGGGGTAAATAGGCATTCCCTGCGCACTGCCCTTAAAGTTATGGAATATATTGGCGTGCTGGAAAGCAAGAGTGGCGTGGGAACAATAGTGAGGAGTGTCGCTCAGGATGCACTGGTACAGGAATTCACTAAATTGGCTGAATTCTCTCCTCGAAAGCTCTTGTTCGAATTGATAGAGTTCAGGAAAGCTTTGGAACCCCATATAGCTGAACTGGCTGCTCAGAGGGCCACTGATGAGGATTTGGCATGTATAGAAAAGGCCATAATTGACCTGGAAAATGAGCTGAAAGGGAATAGGCCCAGAACAGATGCTGACGAACGGCTTCATATAGCTCTAGCGAGGGCAACACACAACAGCACATTCGTGAAGCTCACGGAACCAATGAATTCTATGCTAGAGGAATTTCGTGAACGCTCTCTGGGTGTCCCCCGCCGCAGACAAGAACTGCTGAAGGAACACAAAATGATCTATGAGGCGGTTAAAGACCGCAAGCCTAAAGAAGCCAAAGAGGCTATGGCTTATCATTTGAGGAGCGTGGAGGCCATGCTCAGCTCAGTAAACGAGGATGAAAGTCCACAATAGTTATAATTTACCTGGGATTTACTATAAAGCTCAAGTTCTTATAAGGCCCCAATTCTTAAGGGGATTTTGATTAAAACTCCTTTTCTCGGTTGAGCGCAATACTTCTACCCGTTTACTGACGGCAATTTGCTATAAGGGATGAGTTCTGGTCTTATACTGCTGGCTGATTCAATCACACAGGTTACAGACAGCACCTCCTTCAGACACGTAGTTATTTGCGGGTCCCACGGCGGTTTGAGCGCCGGGATTTTTGCTCTTCAAAGGAGAGTTAAAGGTGCTGTTTTCAACGATGCCGGAGTGGGTAAGGATAAAGCGGGTATTGCTGCGCTCGATTTATTAGAGGATTACGGTGTCATGGCTGCCGCGGTTGACACATTCAGTGCCCGAATAGGTGTCGCCAGCGAAACGAAACTAGGAATCATTTCCCACTGTAACAGCCTGGCGTATAAGGCTGGTGTGCGAATTGGGACGTCAGGCCATGAAGCGGCCAAGATTATGGTGAGGGGGAATCTGCCGGAAATAAAACAACGGCTCTTCACCCCTAAATTGGCTAATGTAATGGAGATTATACATGTATCTCCTACCGGGTGGCGAATCGTGACCTTGGACTCAAATTCCATGGTCACCCCCGAAAACGCTCGTGACATAGTAATGACCGGCTCGCACGGGGGACTTGTGGGTGACCAGCCGGCGATAAATAATAAGGTTGCGGGGGCATTCTACAACGATGCTGGAATGGGCAAAAGAAATGCCGGGAGATCCAGGCTGGCTTGGCTGCAGCAAGCTGGAATTATGGCTGCTACGGTGAGTGCCGCATCAGCTCGCATCGGAGAGGGTATGGACACCTACCAGAACGGGATTATATCCTATGCAAATGACCATGCGGGACGTGCAGGTATCAGGCGTGACATGAAAGCGTCTGAGGCGGCCATGCTCATAATTAGGACGCTTGAAAGAAAACACAAGGAAGATCTGTCCATTTGAAGCACATTCCCCACCCGAGACGGCTATAAATGAGACGAAGCAAGAGCGGATCCGTCTTTTCCATGCGGGTTCCAGAGTTGAGAACTCTAAAAGGATCATAAGGAGCTAATGAATTTCGTCTGGGGGAGTGTACCAGAAACGGACGGCTCAATCCGCAGTACACGGCCTGCGATGACAAATATTAATTCGTTCCTCCCGCATATGCATCTACCAAGGTATTTTACCCATGAAAGAGCTGTAAGGTGTTGAATTGTCTTTTAGTATCTTTAACAAATCCCGTCCTCGGTACTAAATGCAGGTTGATATTGGAGCAGTGCAATGAAAGAAATAGGAATGATGTCCCCTACTGGGATATTGGGGTATGGCTTTTCAGAAACTTCCTTCCTTAATGGCCTTAGAAGAAATCTGAGTTTCATAGGAACGGATGCTGGCTCTACCGATCCTGGGCCTTATTACCTCGGTGCCGGCGTGTCGTTTACGTCCCGCCGGGCAGTCAAACGAGACATGAAAATTATGCTACGGGGCGCGCTTGAAAAAGGAATCCCTTTGCTCGTCGGTTCCTCGGGCGGAGGTGGTGCTGATCCCCACCTACAATGGACACGAGGAATCGTTGAGGAAATTGCTCGTGAAGAAAAGTTTCATTTCAAACTCGCGCTCATTAATGCAGAACAAGACAGAGACTACCTGAAGAAGAAAATTCTACAAAGGAAAATCAAGCCGCTCGGGCCCATCAAGGAGTTAGATGGAAGGGACGTTGACGCGAGCGAAAGAATCGTTGCAATGATGGGCGCTGAACCATTTATAAGGGCTTTGAGTGAAGGAGCTAATGTCATCTTAGCGGGTCGATCCAGCGATACAGCAGTCTTTTCGGCAATTCCGATCAAAGAAGGCTTTCCACTAGGGCTGGCCTGGCATCTGGGAAAGATTATAGAGTGTGCCTCTTACGTGGTTGAACCAAAAGTTGGTGAGGACTGCGTCCTAGGTTTTTTGAGGGATGATCATTTCCTAGTCGAACCGGCCGATCCGTCCAAGAGATGTCCGAAAATCCGCGTAGCTGCTCATACTCTTTACGAAAATCCAAATCCCTATTACATCCATGAACCCTCTGGTGTATTGGATACCACGGCATGCCAATACGAGCAATACGATGAAAGAATTGTGAAAGTGACAGGAAGCCATTTTGTTCATTCCGAAAAGTACACGGTAAAATTGGAGGGTGTAGAGAAAGTAGGTTATCGAAGCATCTTTATTGGGGGAATAAGAGATCCGATATTGATTTCGCAGATAGACTCTTATTTAGATATCATTCGTGAGAAGGTTGGTGAAGAAGCTGAAGGCATGGGAATAAATGAGAGAGAATACAGTTTGAGGTTCAGAATTTATGGAAAGAACGCGGTAATGGGGCACCTCGAACCTATTCGCAGCATTCAATCTCACGAGATCTGCCTGATTATCGACGTTACGGGGGCAACCCAGGACATCAGCAATGCACTGATTGCAAAAGCTCGCAATTATGCTCTGCACAGCGACTTCCCCGGCCGCCTGACCGTGGCAGGAAATCTTGCCATTCCTTTCTCGCCTTCAGATATCGAGCTTGGTGTGGCTTTCAAGTTTAATATATGGCACGTCATGGAAATTGACGATCCCCTTGAAGTCTTCCCAATTGAAATCGTCGAGATTTGAGGTGTGTTTATGGCGAAACTAAGAGAACTGGCGAAAATTATAAGGTCAAAAAACGCGGGCGCCCTTCTTTTGACACTGGACGTAATGTTTGAAAACAAAGAAACATTTGAGAGAGTGAAATTAAGTAACGTGTTCAACGCTGACCTCATATCAAAAATATATAGTATACCAGTAGATGACGTCGAACTGGTGGAGTATCCAAAAGCCTATGCTTTTAAGATCACTTTCCCCAGGCCGGTGATATCAGGTGACCCCGAAGATAGTGACATTTATGGTGCCCAACAAAGTGCGCCGTTACTTGATGTAGAGGTATAGCTCAACCTGTTTTTATCGAGTTAGGTAGAGAAATGAGAAGCACTCTTTTGAATGAATGATGGCTGCCCCTGGCATTGAGCTGAGGGTCGTCATCTTTGGGGAGAACGCCGTTCGAGGTATGAGAGCGTTTTGTGTCTTCGATTCCTAGATTGTACCTAGAATTTCCCAAATCAAATCCCTGCCTTTCTGTAGTTGGCAGGAGAGCAGAGTCTGCTATCCATTTAGGGAATATGTTTAATAAGGCCTTGTGAGGGGGAAAAGTGTGGAAAATATCAAAAAGAAGATAGAACAAGGGCAAGTCGTATGGGGAACAATTATAGTCTCGTCTTCGGAAGTAAATGTGGAAATATCGGGTTACGTCGGTTATGACTTTACGTTCATCGATACGGAACACGCCTCAGCCGGACCTTATGGTAAAGAAATCGAGAGTTTGATCAGAGCAGCCTATGCTGCAGACATATTTCCGCTATGCCGAGTGGTAGAAAATAACATGGCGCAGATAAAGAAGTGTCTTGACTTCGGTACGAAAGGAATCATCGCCCCCTTTATAAATTGCAAAGAAGATGCTGAAAAGCTTGTTGATGCATGTCTTTTCCCCCCTAAAGGAAACCGGGGTGGATGCCCGGGGGTCCGAGCCCAAAAGTACGGGAGCGTCCCATGGTTTGAATTCATGGAAAAATCGAATCAGGACCTTGTGATAATGCCGGTGATTGAAAGAATGGAAGCAATTACCAATCTGGAGGATATACTGTCTGTGGAGGGAATTAATGCCGTGTTGTTCGGTCCTTTTGATTTGGGCATCGAACTTGGCATAAGGCCCAAAGGAAATGATGTCATCTCCGAAACCGTGGCCATACTAACTGATTCAAAGATATATGAGTACATGGATTATGTTATCAAAACGTGCAAATCCAATAACGTGCCTGTTGCCAATATTGCATGGGATGTGGCGTCTGCAATTGAAATGGTGAGGAGAGGGTGCAGTATAATTGGATTTACGACCGACAATAATATGTTTTATCAAATCTCAAAGAAATATTTGGACGACGCTCGGTCTGAAATACTGACAATTTAAAGCATTTTTAGGGGTAACAGCTCACTCTTCTGTGGAAAAAGATGAGATGTTGTTTCATGTCGCAGGAGATGGGTATCCAAGAAGAAAGGAGGTGTAACTTAGATTTATCTATTCTAAATTTCTAATCTCAAATGGAGGTGTCAAAATGCATAAGAAATGGTTCAGGATTTTTGCAATAGGTGCTGTACTTTGCTTGTTGTTCGGCCTCTCAGAGGCAACCGCAAAGGAAAAGAAGTATGTGTTTAAGCTTGGTCACATTGTCGGGGCGAAATCGACCCACGGCGTTTCACTAGAAAAATTTGCTAAGGCAGTTGAAGCAGAAAGCAATGGGAACATCAAGATTAATGTCTCCCACGGCGCGGCACTGGGCTCGGGGCCCGAAAATATCGAACAAGTCAGGCTTGGGACTGTAGAAATGGCCTTGTTGTGGCACAATTTTATGGCAAGCTTTGACGCCAGGTATGCCATTGAAGATCTTCCTTTCGCCTGGAGCAAACGCTGGCAAGTGTATGCAGCTTATAAAGGCGAAATAGGAAATAAATATAAACGGATGGTCGAGGATTTGGGAATCAAGAATTTGGGCTTTTGGGAGCTAGGATACCGATGCCTTACAAATAACACGAGACCTATTACTAAACCAGAAGATTTGAAAGGTATAAAGCTTCGCGTCCCAGAAGTCAAAATCCGCTTGAAGATGTTCCAAACATTAGGCGCCAACCCCATTCCCATCGCTTTTGGAGAACTTTACACGGCTTTGCAACTGGGGACGGTAGACGGCCAAGAGAATCCCCTTCCCTTGATCAACGCTTCGAAGTTCTATGAAGTACAGAAATACCTTAGTTTATCGAGGCATTGTTGGACTACTGCGTTCTTAGCTATTAACAAGAAAGTCTGGGACGGCTTGCCAAAGAAGTATCAGGCTATTCTCGCGAGGAATGCGGAAAAATATGGCGAATATAACAACTATTTAGTCAGAAAGGGAGAGAGAGAACTGGCGGATAAACTGGCCTCTGAAGGAATGAAAGTCAACGAAGTTGATGTTGGTCCCTTCATTAAAGCAGTGCAACCAATTTGGGATGAGTATTCTTCCATATTTGGAGAGGAAACGATGAATCTCGTCAGGAAATATACCGTGGATCACTAACTAGATAGCTTTTTTTTGCCTGTCGTTGAACAAAAAATATGACAGAGTATGATAAAACATAAGAAGAGTAAACGTACCTAGTTCATGGATGATCTTTGTAGGAACTTACGGAGGAAACAACCTGCGAAATCCGTGTGAATTATTATGTTTTTTTGACCTGAGGAATCTGATAATAGCGCATGTGCTGTGTTGTAAAAGGGCCTGAGTGCTTACTAATTTTCACTCTTAACCCCTTGTATCTACTGCATCCTTGAATTTTTTGGCATAACTGTTTCTTTGGGAGGGCTCCTTGTTTTCTCGCAAAATAGAAATGATGAATAGATGGATTGCTAGGCTTTGTGTATGCATATTTGGGACAATGGTTGCGGTCGTTTTCCTGCAAGTCGTTTTGAGATATCTCTTCCATTTCGGATTCCCATGGGTGGAAGAATCTGCCCGATATCTGCAAATCTGGCTTACATTTCTGGGCGCATGCTTAGCCTTTGAGAAGTTCAGTCACGTTTATATTTCCTTTTTTGTAGACAGGCTGCCAGCGGCACTACGTGTTTCCGTATTTTTGCTGGTTCAGCTCACCATCGTGGCTTTCCTGTTATTGCTAGTTTACAAGGGGCTCTCCCTTGCCAAATTTGGGTGGGCTATGCGCTCGGCGGGAATGGGCGTTCCAATGAGCGCAATATATTTGGCTATTCCTTTTTGCGCTGTTATTATGTGCCTGAACGTATTCGACAATGCGATAAGGACCATGAAAGACTACATAGGTAAAAGGTAAAAAGCAATGGAAGTGTTCCTATTCATAACGCTTTTCTCACTGATCGTAATAGGCGTCCCAATTGCTGTATCGCTGGGAATCGCTTCAGTGATATTCTGCCTGTTAGACGGTACCGACACTGTGATCGTCGTCCACAGGATGACCAATGGCCTTGATTCTTTTCCTCTTCTCGCTCTGCCATTTTTTGTTCTTGCAGGACTTATAATGGGTCAGGCAGGCGCCACAACAAGAATTATGAATCTTGTAAACTGCCTGGTGGGAAATATCAAAGGGGGACTTGCTGCAATCTGTGTCCTTGCCAGTTGCTTTTTTGGCTTTATTTCGGGATCGGGTGTCGCGGACAGTGCTGCAATTGGAACCATTATCATGCCTGAAATGGTCAAGAAGGGCTATGGTAAGAGCTTTACTGCTATGCTTCAGGCATCTGGAGGTGTTTTAGGGGCGGTTATCCCTCCCAGCATTGCCTTGGTCGTCATCGGCATTGCAAGCGAGCTATCAATAGGGAAGTTACTGGTAGGAGCGATAATTCCTGGGTGGCTGACGGGCATTATTCTCATGGTGGTTGCCGTCCTTATATCTCGGAAGCGCGGTTATAGGGGCTTGGAAGTCCGGCCAAACTTGAAGGAAACGTTAGTTGCCGCAAAAAGGGCTATATTCCCTCTATTTACGCCGGTTATCATACTGGGAGGGATACTTTCAGGAATAGTCACCCCCACTGAGGCAGCTGTGGTTGCAGTTGTTTATGCGATTTTACTGGGCTTGCTTTACAGAGAGCTGACATTGAAGAACCTTTTTGAGGTGTTCAAAGAGGCTACAATCATGTCGGCAGTCATCATGTTTATAATCTCTGCGGCGAGGCCGTTTGGTTGGATAATGGCTGGCTATAAAATACCGCAACTCATAACACATTTTTTTATGAATATTACCGAAAATAAAATCGTCATTATGCTTTCAATAAATCTCCTTCTATTGATCTTAGGCGATTTTATGGAAACTATAACAATCATATTGATCATGGCACCCGTACTTATGCCTTTGGTTGCCTCCCTGGGTTTCGATCCAATACATTTCGGTTTGATAATGGGATTGAATTTAGCTATCGGCGGAATTACACCACCTTTGGGAGTAGCATTGATGACCACTTGTAGGATCCTAAAAATCAGCTATCCGCCCAAATTTGCAGATTGGTGGCCGCTTTTTGCAGCAATGGTATTGGGTCTGCTATTGCTAATTTTTGTCCCGGGATTAGCGTTGTGGCTCGCACGATTGGTGTAGTTTGAAATGCAAATAAACACATATAATGAAAGAAAAGTTCGGGCAAAGCGGAAATCCGCACCCTAGCGGTGCATATTGTAATACAAGCTAATATTGAGGTTTGTTATGAGACTTTTTGAGCCCATCACGATCGGCAATATAGACCTTAGAAACCGTCTAGTCATGCCCCCTATGTCAACAAATTTTTCTAAGGATGGCTTTGTCACGGATGAAGCCATTTGTTACTACGGAGAACGGGCAAAGGGCGGTGTAGGATTGATAATTGTAGAACCGGGCACCGTGGAGTTTCCAAGAGGGAATCTCGTTACAACCAACCTTGCCTTGGACGACGATAAATACCTTCCAATGCTAAAAAGATTGGTTTCCAAAGTGCACTCCCACGGGGCGAAGATTTCAATTCAGCTCGCTCATGGAGGACGGCGGGCAGGAAGGATTTCTAAGGCATCTGGATGCCTCGAGATAACCCGGGGGCAGATGCCCATAGCACCATCTGCGATCGCTCATCCTGTTACGGGTCACGTCATTCCAAAGGAAATGAGTATTGAGGAGATTGAGGCCCTGTTAGAGAAATTTAAGGAGGCTGCCAAAAGAGTTGCCGAAGCTGGCTTCGATTTTATTAGTCTTCATTGCGCACATCTGTATTTGTGCGGACAGTTTCTTTCTCCTTGGGCAAATAAGAGAAAGGACCACTATGGTCAAAATCTGGACGGGAGGATGCGCTTTCCGATCGAAATAATCAAAGGAATTAAGAATACCATTGGTGAAGACTTCCCCATCATATGCCGTCTTAACGGCGAGGAGCCGCCTGGTGGTAATACACATGAAGAGATAGATGAGATCGCCCGCCGTTTTCAGGAAGAGAAGGTCAGTGCGTTACATGTTTCAGTAGGATTCGGTTCTCCAATAAAGGATCCTGGCTTTGTTCCATCGGTTACGCCCATGAGAGCGCCGGACAACTGTGCCGTGCATTTGGCTGCGAGAATAAAGAGGGAGGTTTCCATTCCTGTTATTGCCGTTAACAAGATAAAGACTATTGCGGCGGCGGAGCAGGTTTTGCTCGATGGAAAAGCGGACTTGGTAGCCATGGGGAGACCCTTGATCGCAGACCCACACCTTCCTCGCAAGGCCATGGATGGGAGAATTGCAGAGATTCGTCCCTGTATCTACTGTTGCCAGGGGTGCGCCCAGAACGTTCTTGAGAAAGACAGCCCTCTAGCTTGTAGTGTTAACCCAATGGTAGGGCATGGGGTCGAAGGTCCTGCATCTCCTGCAGGAGATAAAAAGAAAGTTCTTATTCTTGGTGGTGGGCCAGCTGGTATACAAGCTGCCTTGACGTCAGCGGCAAGAGGACACATCGTATATTTAGTCGAAAAGGCACATAGACTCGGAGGACAGTTGCTTTTGGCTTCTAAGCCACCTGGAAAGCAAGAAATAGATCGCTTTACAAGATACCTGGAAGGACAGATCAGCTATTCGGAAACACAGGTACACCTTGGTATGGAATTGACAGAGGATTGGCTGGATGAGCTTAGGCCGGATGTTGCAATAGTTGCGTGTGGAAGCAGACCAGTAATTCCTGAAATAGAAGGTCTTAAGGATAAGAATTTCAGTTCGGCATGGGACATCTTAGAAGGAAAAGAGATTCAAGGTGATAGAATCCTTATAATAGGCGGTGGAACAGTGGGGTGCGAAGTGGCAGAATTCCTTAGCAAAAAGGGCCGAGAGGTAACAATTGCAGAAATGTTAGATGAAGTGGCGAGGGACATGCCTCAGATTGGCAAAATACCACTCATCCATGCTTTGGAAGAGAATAGAGTCAGAATCTTAACGAATTCCAGGGTTCTCTCCATAACGGAGAAAGGAGCGCGGATCAAGCATGGAAAGAAGGAAACGCTTATTCCTGTTGACGCCGTTGTCTATTCTATCGGATCAAAACCAAACGATGAAGTTAGCACTATGCTGAAAGCAAAAATTCCCGTAGTTTATACCATTGGAGATAGTGAAAGTCCAAGAGGTATCTTGGAGGCGATTAGAGAGGGTTATAGCGTGGGGAAGAGCATTTAGTGAGAAAAGGTTATGCTTTATAGACTTTACAGAAATGTACCAAACAGAAAGGCAAATTTGTAAATTTGTTTGGAATACCGTAGAGGAGTCTGACAACATGAAGGCAGATTTATTCATTATTCCGCTGGATTTGGGTACTCTCAGTTCAATTGATAAATCGGTTTTCACGCATTTACGAAACCAAGGAGAGAAAATTGACGTTCCATGCCTTGCGTGGGTTATCCTTGGCGGTGAAAAAAATGTCCTTGTAGACACCGGCCCGTGTGACCCCGATTGGGCCGCACGGTATCACAGGCCACTCAACAAAGAACCCAGTCAGGAAGTTGTTCACGCGCTAAAAGGGCACAACCTCAGGCCTGAAGATATTGATGTGGTTATTTTCACCCATCTACATTGGGACCATTGTTTCAACCTTGAGCATTTTTCAACAGCAACTTTTTTTGTGCAACGAACCGAATTGCAATATGCAGTAGCGCCGCTTTCTTCGGACTCCACCTCATTTGAGGTAGGGTTGTCAGGTGTGAAGCCTCCGTGGATGGAAGTGTTTGGCAATATTACGGCGGTGGACGGGGATGAGGAGATTATGCCGGGGATCAAAACAGTGCTGGTCCCCGGTCATACGCCGGGGTCACAGGCAGTGGAAGTCACAACAAGAGACGGGCTATGGCTTATAGCAGGTGACACCGTTCCACTTTTTGAAAATTGGAAGGGGGATGAAAGGGAAGTGCATATTCCAGGCGGAGTCTATCAAAACCTATATGATTTTTACGCCTCCCTTAAGAAACTGGAATACTGTGAGGAAAGAATTCTCCCAGGTCACGAAGCAAACGTATTAAAACACGCCAGATATCCCTACTAAACTCGGCTGGGTTAGATGTCGCCGGCAAGGGCCGAGTCAAACATCGATATAGGGTGCCTTGTTTCACACATCCAACAGAGCAATTATATGAATAGACGATGAAGATATTGGATAAAGCTATGAGTGAACCCTTAAAGAAAACACTGAGAGGCGCAAAGCTCATTGATGGAAGAATTGCAATGGTAACTGGGGCAGCCGCCGGAATTGGGCGTGCTTGTGGGATACTGTTTTCTGAACAGGGAGGAAGAGTTGTTCTTGTCGATCTGAATTATGAAGGTGTTCAGAAAGTGTGCGAAGAAATAAGAAATCGAGGAGGCGATGCTATTGGGCTTCAAGGTGACGTTAAAGAGGAGAAAGATCTAAACACTATTTTCGAAACTGTGGCAGAACAGTATGGGGCCTTAGACATACTAATTAATAACGCTGGAGGCGGGCTTCCAACAGACTTCTTTGAGATAACATCCACAGAATGGAATAATGTAATTCAACTGAACTTGACATCTGTCTTCATGGCTTCACAGCGCGCAGCAGGCTTTCTCAAACAGAGTAGCCATGGCACGATCGTGAACATTTCTTCGATCGCAGCACGATCTATGAGTATTACTGCAGGCTGTCATTATACGTCATCTAAGGCAGGCATATTAGGGCTAACGCGCCATTTAGCTGGAATACTTGCCCCTTATGGCGTTCGTGTCAATGCCGTGTGCCCAGGAGTTACGAATTCTGAGAGAATAATTAAAAGACTGGAAGAAGAGAAAAGATTGGAGGAGGTGGAGAACTCTATCCCTTTGGGGCGTATCGGAGATGTGTACGAAATAGCGAGTTGTTGCCTCTTTTTGGCTTCTGACTTAGCCGGGTATATGACTGGAGCGACCTTGGATGTCAACGGTGGAATCTTGATGTTATAGCCCTTGGTGGTTTGAGTTTTTTAGTAGGTTTTTTTAAGGAAGGGATGCACTTATTAATCTTTTAGCGTGTACCATTGCGGCTTTCAATTTACATCCTGTTATTTCGTTCGGGCAGGACCTTCGATTTTTGGTCTTTTTGCCTTCCTTCGGTTTGTACTTACTGCGAGGTCAACAGCAGATGGAAAGTACTCGGGGTGAACTATGGTAATTAAGGTGCCTATTATTGTATCGCTAAAAGCACGGCGAAAACACAAGGAGGCAAAATTTGAGTAAAAGTTTGAGCGAAGACCGGAGCTCGGAAGGGAAGATGTATGATGTCCTGTTAAAACGCGGGGAGATAATCGATCCCTCAGAGAGAATCCATGCAGTGGGGTCAGTGGCTATTCTAGACGGGAAGATTGCTGAAATCGCAGTGGAACCCTCGAATCTGAAGGCAAATACGGTTTTTCAGATGGACGGCAAAATAATCACACCGGGTCTAATTGACCTCCACTGCCATCCAGTAGGTGCATTTGCATGGTTAGGGGTTGATGCGGATACGGTAGGTTTAAATAACGCTGTCACACTTCTTTGCGATGCTGGTACCTCAGGCGCAGCCAACTTTGGAGCCGTTCGGCGATTTATATTAGAGGACGTTAAAACAGATCTGTTATGTTTCTTAAATATATCGAATACAGGGCTGATCACGATGCCCGAACTTCGGGATCAAAGCGACATAGATTTTGGTTGCAGCGTAAAGGTCATAGAGGCGAACCGTGATTTCATCCGAGGTGTTAAGATCCGAGCCGTGGAAGCTCTGGCAGACGGAGTGGGCATCAAAGCAATAGAGCTGGCAAAACAGTTGGCAAACCGCTTCAAGATTCCATTAATGATGCACTTGGGTGAAACAAGAGATCGAGTTCCCGGTGATAAAATGGACACCTTCTCCCGTACAGCTGTCTCAATGCTGGAGGAGGGAGACATCCTTAGTCACTATCTTACTTGGGAATCTGGCGGTATGGTTTTAAGGGATGGGACCGTTTATTCTGAACTAGAAGCTGCAAGACAAAGGGGAGTAATCCTTGATGCTTGTAATGGGTTAAACCATTTTAGTTTTTCCGTTGCTCGGCATGCTCTCGCGAAAGGGCTGGTTCCCACCGTGATTAGCACGGATATCGCCTCACCTAATGTGCATATCACTCAGTCACTTCCTGTAGTTATGTCAAAATTTCTCAAATTGGGACTGAGTATAGACCAAGTGATCGAAATGACCACGATTAACGCGGCGAAAGCATTGGGCGAGGAGGCCAAACGGGGTAGCTTGAAACCTGGATTAAGCGCGGACATTGCAGTATTTGAGCTTGTGCGTGGAGATTTTGTCTTCTCAGATGGGCAAGGAGGCGAAATTCTGACCGGGGATGTTTTGCTGGAGCCACGGATGGTGTTTAAGGCTGGCGAGGCCATGCCTGCGTTTTCCGCTTATCATGTCCCTCGCCTGCCCTAACAAGCTACACGCGACATCCAACAGAATGCATTTTTGGGGGTTTGACCTGAAATTTTGGCATGGTTGCAGCCTGCGGGCAATGGATATGGCTCGTTGGTCCGTTTTTGTTATTTCATTCCGAGTACTCCCCAGGCACCATCCAGGCCTGTTTGGTCCTCAGAATGCGCTTCCCAAAACCGCATTTTGAATATATTGGGCAGCCGGTATTTGAGTGTATACGATCTTCAGACGAGGTGGATAGATCTAAGAAGGTTTCGCAGTTCACTGACAAGCACAGGTGAGGATAAATGGCTCAACAGAGACTTGCAGGTCGTGTCGCAATTATTACCGGGGCGGCAAGAGGGATAGGAAAAGCGACGGCGATCAAAATGAATGATGAAGGTGCATCCGTGATATTGGTCGATATCCTTGCCGACGAATTGCACCAGGCAGAGAAGGAATTGAATGTTCGCGGAGGAAAGGCTATCGGAATAAAGGCCGATATAAGAAACAGAAAAGAAGTAGAGACAGCCGTACAGAGGACATTAGAGCATTTTGGAAAGGTGGATATACTAGTTAACAACGCGGGTATTGTCTCACCGGCGCCGCTGGAGCATGTAAAAGAAGAAGACTGGGATTCTGTTGTCAGCGTCAATTTCAAGGGAACTTTTCTGTGCACGTTGTCAGTATTGCCTTCGATGAAACAGAACAGATACGGCAAAATTGTGAACATCGGTTCGCGTGCCAGCCTTGGAAAACCTGACCGAACAGTTTACGCTGCAACAAAGGCAGGCCTTATCGGAATGACCAGAACCTGGGCTCTTGAGCTTGCCTCTCACAACATAAATGTGAACTATGTAGGACCAGGGCCAATCGCGACGGAACTTTATGAGTTGGTAAATCCAAAAGAGAGTGAAAAAACGAAGGCTCTAGTTCGAAACATACCTTTGCAGAGGATTGGTGAGCCCAAAGATGTTGCCAATGCCATATGTTTTCTTGCGTCTGATGAGGCAGGCTTCATAACAGGGCAAACTTTATTTATATGTGGAGGGTTAACGGTCGGCCCAGTTCATTATTGAGTAGAGGAAGTCTTCCAATATCTGATGTTCGCGTAAATCCCATCTCCTATAGTATTTGGATGAAAACCAAACGGAAAACAAGGATGGAATCTCGAACCTGTTTACTATCTATATCAATATATTTTGAATCCAGGAACTGCAGAGAATGGGAAAAAGAGGAGAGAGGTCGCAATGAACCAGAAAAATGAGAAACGCCTACTTAGAGTAAATGGAGGAGAAGCAATCGCTAGGATGTTGAGTCTCCATGATGCCCAATTTATGTTCGGGATGGGTGGATTTCAGCTTCTTCCTTTTTACGATGCGATTTATAGAGCTGGTGACAGAACTCCAAAGCACATAAATATTAACGATGAGCGATGTGGCGCATTCGCAGCTGATGGTTATGCACGAGTCTCTGGCAGACCGGGACTTTGCGACGGAACATTGGGTCCAGGTGCTACAAATCTTGTGACGGGTCTCGTTGAAGCTCTAACAGCTGGCATACCGGTCATTGCTCTTGTGGGGGAATCCAATAGAGACCACTGCTCGAAAAACATGACCCAAGAGACACCGCATCAGGCTGAGCTCCTTTCAATGATATCCAAGGAGTTTATTAGGGTCGAACGGGGCCACAGGATTCCGGAACTCGTCAGAAGGGCCTATGTCAGTGCTATATCGGGCCGACCCGGCCCAGTTGTTCTGAGCGTACCGGAAGATATTGCACATGGTGAATGGCAAATCGAAGAACATAATTTCTACCCTGACCAAGGTTCTATTTCCATTCCGGGTAAGAGAATACGTCCGGACCCCGTATTGCTGAAAAAGGCCGCCGATCTAATTTCTCATTCCAAGAGGCCTGTTTTGTTAGTGGGAGGTGGAATTCACTTGTCACAGGCCTATGATGAACTCCTGGCCCTTGTCGAGGAGCTACATATTCCGGTAGCGCACACCCTGAGTGGAAAGGGTGCTGTTCCTTGCAGGCACTCGCTGTGTATTAACCTTTTTGGCAGATTTAATAGGATAGCCAATGAGGTAATAAAAGACGCCGATCTTCTGATTGCATTAGGATTTAAGTTCGGCGAGATAGCAACTAGCCGTTACCAGCTAATCCCCGATGACATCAAAATAATACACATTGATATTTCAGCCGAGGAAATTGGTAAACATCAAAGAGTTGCCTTAGGGATTTGGTCTGACTGTAAAATGGCGCTAATTGATTTATTAGAAGAGCTCAGAGAGGATGCCGGTGCGCAAAAGCTAAAACGTAATGAATATGTTTCCGAAATTCAGATGAAAAAAGAGCAATGGCGAAAAAAAATGATGGGCGTGATGCGTTCAGCGGAAACGCCAATTCATATGGGTCGATTGTGTGACGAACTGAGCCGGGTCATGCCAGACAATGGGATTTTAGTGGCTGACGGTGGTTTTGCGGCCCACTGGACGGGACTCCTTTATGATGCCCCTTCTGCGGGAAGGACTTACGTTGCAAATAGGGGAAATGCGTCAATCGGCTACGGACTGCCGGGGGGCATTGGGGCACAGTTGGCGGCGGGAAAGACTCCAGTAATAGCCGTGACCGGAGACGTTGGGTTTAACATGACAATGGGAGAATTGGAGACAGCAATTAGGGAAAGCGTTCCATTAACTATTGTAATAGTCAATAATGCAGCATCAGGTTATGTAAAGGCGTTGCAGCATAAAATGTTTGGAGGAAGATATCAGTCCTCCGATCTGCACGAGCTAAATTATGCGAATATTGCTCAGGAAATGGGCGGCCACGGCATCAGGGTGCAGACCCCTGAATACCTGGAGGGTGCTTTGAAGGAGGGATTATCCGAAAGATCCATTCCAACGGTGATAGATGTCACAGTAACTCGGGATCCTAGCCAAATGCTCCCAGCCGCGGATGCGAGAACTGGTGCTAAAGCCAAAGGTGTTGATAGGATCATGTAAGTAAACTACATACCGGCTGAAGCCGGTAGCTTTGGTGATCGGCTGTAAGCCGACTAAAGATCATCGCCGTCAATCTTAAAGTCACCGTCTGGAGGCTCTTGGCCTTGCTGGTCAATATACTTCATTAGCCCAACTTCATGGTTTTTGGGGCGCGCCGGGCGGTTTTGGGCGGGCGCGGGAAGAATATTAGCCATAAAAACAGCATGTTACAAATGTTGATCCTCTGAAAAATCAATGTAGTGCCAAAATTATTGGGGCTGTTGCATT
>CAZTAS010000145.1:0-16788 GCA_964611635.1 uncultured Thermodesulfobacteriota bacterium | reverse complement strand
GTACCAGGGGACTTGGCCATCCTTTACCTTGGACCTGAGGCAGGTGTGCCGTCAGAAGAACAGATGAGGGTCATCAGACACCAGTTAGGCGTGGATAGACCCCTCTATCAGCAGTATGGAGGGTTCATCTGGGGATTGCTTCGGCTGGACCTCGGCAGATCCATGTGGACCCAGCGGCCCGTGCTTGATGAATTAATGTATCGATTACCCCTTACCGTAGAACTAGCCGTGGGAGCTGTTATATGGACGATAGTTATTGGGTTGCCCCTGGGAATTCTCGCTGGTGTGTTCCAAGATAAGTGGGTCGATTATATCATCCGGGTTCTAAGTATCGGGGGCATCGCAGCACCCTCCTTCTGGATAGCAATCTTGATACTTTTCTTTCTTTTATGGTTATTTGTCTGGGCACCACCTATGCAGTATTCCCTCCCCTGGAAGGATCCCGTGGCCAACGTACAACAGATGATTTGGCCCATCATGGCTATCGGTTATCGATCCATGGCAGTGGTGACTCGAATGATGCGCTCCAGCATGCTGGAGGTCATACGGGAGGACTATATCCGCACCGCAAGGGCCAAGGGTCTTTCGGGATGGGTAGTGGTGGTTCGCCATGCGGTTCGCAATGCCCTTTTACCCGTAATAACAATCTTGGGGCTGGAATTTGCCTTTCTTCTTGGTGGGACACTTACAACAGAAGTCGTGTTTAACCTTAACGGCGTGGGACGTTTTCTGGTAGATGCTGTTACTTATCGATATTACACTGTCATCCAGGCATTGGTTGTAATGGCTGGGGTTGTCTTTACTGCTGTGAACTTGGGCATCGATCTCGTGTATGGATGGATAGATCCCCGCATTACATATAAATAGCATAAAGTTGAGAGGCACCGTGACATTGCAAAGGTATGAGTTAAGACTCAAGCATGCAGTGCAGACACTTATGCCCACCATGATACGATCCGGGAGGCGGTATCCCCTGGGGATGATCAGCGGGGTGTTGATTATTCTGATGACACTGAGCGCTGCCATGGCGGATTTCATTGCCCCTTTTGACCCATACAAGGTGGACTACAGCCATCAGTTCTCCCCGCCAACAATGAGCCATTTTTTGGGAACAGACGAATATGGGCGCGACCTGCTGAGTCGTATCATCTACGGTTCGCGCGTCGCCCTCCTCATCGGCGTTGGCGCCTCTTTCTTAGGAACAACCATTGGGGCTTTGATAGGCGTAATTGGTGCTTATTTCGGGGGCAAGACTGATCTGCTGATCCAGCGACTCATGGATGGTCTTCTGGCCATCCCCATCTTGTTGATGGCTCTGGTTATCGTCGCGGTAATGGGCAACGCGATCCCTAACCTCGTCATAGCAATTGCGGTGCCCATGATACCGCGAGCCTCACGTGTGGTGCGCGCTTCCGCACTCTCCGTAAGGGAGACCCCATACATAGAGGCCGCTCGATCCATAGCCGCAAGTGATCTGAGAATCATCTTCCATCACATTGTGCCAAATGTGATGGCTCCTTATCTCATCGTGATGTCGGCGGTAGTAGGGCAAGCTATTCTCATTGATGCAGCGTTGGGCTTTTTGGGACTCGGCACCACAGAGCCCACGCCTTCCTGGGGGCTCATGCTTTCAGGCTCTGCCTCTCTTTATGCCATTCGTGCCCCATGGATGGTTATCTTCCCGGGTGTGTGTATCACCCTGGCAGTTTTCTCCTTCAATCTCTTGGGGGACTCGCTTCGAGACGCGTTGGACCCCAGGCTGCGCGTGGGCAAATCAGCTACTGGCCGTTAGCTGTGAACAGCTGGTTGAAGTTTGGGTTGGGAAGAAACCCGAATTATTTTATTGCTTGCACTATAAAAAAGTTAAAATTTTGCATAGAGAGAAATCCATTTCTAATCAAATGCAGACGTAGATTCTCCCCCTGTATACTTCAGTTAACAGGACAAAAAAGTCCACCTCATCAACGACTGACAATCACTCTCATAAAATGAGCAAAAGCAACCCTTTTGGCTTTCTTTTGTCTTACCACTGAAGCTTTGTCAGCCTGTCAAATTCCTTAATACCTATGGTATTTCGATATTTACTAGTGGGCCATACTGCTGTCCCCCGTAAACATCCGTATCGAGAGGATCTCCCGATGGGATTGGGCGTGGGATTGTGGCCTTAATGGCCCATGCCGGCTCATAGTAATAGATGCCGATCTCACCGGCAGGTATGCCATATGTTTTTTCAAACCACTCTTTTGTTATAACTCCTGCCGATACCACGCGACGATATTTGTCTTCACTATCGAACATAATGTCGAATGTTAATTGAAAAGGACCGGCGTTTTTGCTCCGAATTAATCCAGCAAGCTCTCCGAGTTTCATTTTTCCTTCCTTTTTTCATTTGTTATGAAAAAGTCGCCGAGCATTTAAATTAGGCGCTGATTTTTCTTTTCTATTATTTATATAGACACATAATCCACTCGGAACATGTCTTTATAGCTCTCTGGTTTTACAATATGATTCATATTGAACCTATACACTGGACCTCTGTGCAATTCTGCTGGTGAATAAGGGTATGCCAGAGAGGTAATTAACCCGCTCCATTCCGGAATAGGATAGTGGACTGCAATGTGTGTTCCTGATTTAGCAAGATTTTTCGCCAGATCCTCCTCATCTGCCAGAATTTCCACCAAGAGGCATATCTCATGACCGACTGTCTTTTCCGGCTCAAGGGAGCCCATAGCACCGTTCAAGCCGTAAACGCGGAGATTCAAATGATATCGATCCACCACTCCTGATCCATAAATTTCGGAGAACCGACGTTGGAGGGTCTCCTTTAGACCTTCTATCCAGGAATTAAGTTGTTTCAGAATCATCGGGTCCCGCACAGCGCCAAAGAAGAGGCTTTGGTAGCCGGCAAGTTCCACACCTTCGAGCTTAAATGTTTGTTCTGAGGCAGACTCAAACTCTCCGGTCGTCACTCGAACTGCTCTATCGCTGACCGCTTCGTAGCGGCAGTTATCTGTATGCAAGATGCCCCCCGGTTCTCTGAGTGTGTATGGGGAATCATTTTCATACAGGTTATGTGAAGCCACACTGATAGGCGTGCAAACGTATTCTGGATTAGGAGGCTCGATGATAAAATGGTCATCGTTAATTGTGGCGGATAAACAGTCCGGGTACTTGCGCTGCTTGACACACGCTGCACCGCATTCGAGGATCTTCGCTGCGTGCCAGGCAGAAGCTGGATTTATTCTGCGCATAATAGGGATTGCAGCAAAGATTGAAGTATCGCTGGAACGGCCAGCCACAACTACTTCAGCTCCATTTTCCAATGCCTCGACAAATGGCTCTATTCCCGCCATTGCCACAATATGTAAGCTCCGCTTGATAACCTCTTCCGTCAAAGGTTCCGGTGTCTTTGTCAATGGCGTTATTCGACCGCGCTGAAGCTGTTGGATCAAATAATCCGCTTTTTGTTCCGAGTGAATAATGCCCAGGTTAAAATGCATTCCCTCTTCATGTGCAATGCGTCGCACCAATTCCACAAAGTGATCTACATGAACGTCAGCCCCTCCAGAGCCAGCGGAACCAATGATTACTGGAATTCGTTTCTTTTGTCCACCCCGCAACATTAGCCGGATGTCTCGGCCAATCGCGTCATCCGAAAAATGGGAAGTTCCGGTTCCCAGATAATGAGGACCGCCGTCTGTCGAACCCGCATCGGCCCCTATGAAATCCGGTCCCATTTCCAGTCCAAGATCTAAAGAGGATTCACGAAAACCCGAGCCTAGCATGCCGGTTGCCGAAAGTGCACGAACTTGTTTCATTTATTTTCCTCCTTTATAACCAGATTACCTCTTCTCCTCCATGGAATCAGATCCAACATTTGGAATCATCTCCTTTCAATAATGACCTATAAAAGATTGATGAGCCCAAACGTTTGATCATTACCTCTTCTTTTAAATGAGCTTTATTGGTTTCTATTTTGGAATAAACTATCTCCCGACGAAATGTCAAGGAGATAAATAATCCTTATGGAAAGGTGTTCTGCCATACTGTCCATGTAAAAAATGTATTATCCAGCACTTGACAACAACACTTTAGGTGCTTAATTAAAAATCAAGCTGGTATGATTATATATAATCATACGGACCTTGAAAATAATTTTGAAGAAATATTAAAAAGACTCCTTATCCCTGAAGGGGCGAGGAGTTGATGCGTTTCGTAGATCGAGCGCACAAATTCATAATCTTAGAAGCAAGGAGGTTACCATGAAATTTCGGCCGCTGCACGATCGAATTTTAGTCAAACGTGTGGAGGAAGAGGAGCGGACCCGAGGCGGGATTGTTATTCCAGACTCTGCCAAGGAAAAGCCCATCGAAGGGGAGATTGTCTCCATCGGAGTTGGGAAAGTGGACGAGGAGGGGAAAGTTCGGCCCCTGGACGTCAAGAAGGGAGACAGGGTTTTGTTCGGAAAATACTCTGGCACCGAGATAAAACTCGACGGCGAAGATTACCTCATCATGCGGGAGGATGACGTCCTGGGCATCCTTGAGCGCTGAGACTCGCCTGAGGATAACCAAGCGAATCGCCCGGAGAGCTCACTTTAGCAAACTGCTCATACATGATTCTGAATTGCAGGTTTGCAAGTAATAATACTCGTTGATCAAGGAGGATACAGACGATGCCAAAAGGCAAGGATATCAAATTCAATCAAGAGGCGCGTGGCGCTATTTTGCGTGGCGTAAACCTCTTGACCGACGCGGTGAAAGTAACACTGGGGCCTAAGGGGCGCAACGTCGTGTTGGAGAAGAGCTGGGGCCCGCCCACAGTGACCAAGGATGGAGTGACTGTAGCAAAGGAAATCGAACTGAAAGACAAATTTCAGAACATGGGAGCCCAGATGGTCAAGGAGGTGGCCAGCAAGACCTCTGACATCGCGGGCGACGGCACAACCACGGCGACCATACTGGCTCACTCCATTTTCAAGGAAGGGCTTCGCAACGTCGAGGCAGGTTCGGATCCCATGAACCTCAAGAGAGGTATTGACAGGGCTGTTGAAGTGGTGGTGGAGGAACTGAAGAAGCAGAGCCAGGATGTGAAGGAAAAGAGAGAGATCGCCCAGGTGGGCACCATTTCGGCCAACGGCGACGTTACAATCGGTAATATCATCGCCGAGGCAATGGATAAAGTGGGCAAAGAGGGTGTTATCACCGTGGAGGAGGCCAAGGCCATCGAGACCACCCTTGACATCGTGGAAGGGATGCAGTTTGACCGTGGATATCTCTCCCCGTATTTTGTGACCGACCCCGAGCGCATGGAAGCTGTCCTAGAGGATTGCTACATACTATTGCATGAAAAGAAAATTTCCAGCATGAAAGACCTTCTGCCCATTCTTGAGAAAATCGCTCAGACGGGCAAGGCTTTTGTGATCATTGCCGAAGACGTCGAGGGAGAGGCCCTGGCGACCCTGGTTGTCAACAAGCTCAAGGGGATTCTCAAATGCGTCGCCGTCAAGGCCCCTGGCTTCGGGGATCGGCGCAAGGCAATGCTCGAGGACATCGCCATTCTTACGGGAGGCCGGCTGATCGCCGAGGAACTAGGACTCAAGCTGGAGGGAATGACCCTTGACGACCTTGGTCAGGCAAAGCGAGTTACCATTGACAAGGAGAACACCACCATCGTGGAGGGCGCCGGCAATACCTCGGACATCGAGGGGAGGGTCAAGCAGATCCGCACCCAGGTTGAGGAGACCACCAGCGACTACGATCGGGAAAAGCTCCAGGAGCGCTTGGCGAAGCTGGTGGGAGGCGTGGCCGTGATCAAGGTGGGAGCCGCCACAGAGACGGAAATGAAGGAGAAGAAAGCGCGGGTTGAGGATGCCCTCAACGCTACACGGGCTGCGGTGGAAGAGGGGATCGTGCCCGGTGGTGGCGTGGCGCTTCTGCGATGCATACCGGAGCTGGAAAAACTGGATCTTAAGGGCGACCAGCGCATCGGCGTCAACATTGTGAAGAGGGCGCTGGAGGAACCCTTGCGGTGGATCGCTCAGAACGCGGGATACGAGGGCGCCATCGTTGTGGACAAAGTGAAGGAGAAGAAAGGATCCTTCGGGTTCGATGCGGCCGAGCAGGAGTTCACCGACCTGATGAAGGCCGGCATAGTGGATCCCACAAAGGTGGTTCGCATCGCCCTGCAGAATGCGGCAAGCATAGCCTCGCTGATGATCACTACCGAAGCCGCGGTGTGTGAGATACCCGAGGAAAAACCCCCCGCCCCCCCGATGCCTCCAGGCGGCGGAATGTACTGAGATAAACCGTCTCCGCGTTAAAAGAGGGAGGGTTTTGTGCTCTTCCTCTTTTTTTTATCTTTTTACCTGAGAAAAAACCCTGCGTATCCATACATTATAAAAAAATTATTGCTTAAAAAGGAAAAAATCATGATCCTTATAACCATCGACTGGGCCATCCAAGTACATATGAGAAAGACGATTGAAGCGGATCATGAATCTGCATCACCTGGGCCACTCTAATGCTGAAAATATGCTGCACAAAAGCAACCGCCAGTGCAGTGAATTTCTGCGCTATGCCTTCCATATAAACTGGGAAGATATTAAAATTTATGATATAGTGTTCAATACGAAAAGATAGGTATTGATACCGCCGCGCAAATGATTCAGGATGTCGCCCGCTCTGAGAAAATCAAGGCCTGCGATCTGACGGCCTTGGATGCCATGGCGCGCATGGCACTTACTTCCGCGCGAAAGCCAGGTTGCTGGATCATACGGACGCTGGTCGAGACGCCGGGATGCGGTGATTCGATTCCTTTTAATGAGGGCAAAATAAGGAAAATGGCGGAGAGTGAGGGATTCGAACCCTCGGTACACCTCTCGGCATACACACGCTTAGCAGGCGTGCGCCTTCAGCCAGCTCGGCCAACTCTCCGGCGGCGGAATTAATTGGCGGAGGGAGTAGGATTCGAACCCACGGACCTTGCGATCAACGGTTTTCAAGACCGTCGCCTTAAACCACTCGGCCATCCCTCCAAGTCTATCTGTATGTAACATTGCTCTTTCCTGTTGTCAAGGCGTAATACGACCAAAAATTCATAGGGAGGAACGGAAATAACGGGCTCCCCCTGTGGTGAGTTGAGCACCCTTTAATTCGTATCCCTTAAACCCGGGCTGCGGGTAAAAGGATTTTGCCTCTGCTGATGAGCTCCCGTATAATTGATAAAACCGGTAGAGGAGACATAATGAAACCACAGATGGGGAAATAGCTATAGAAGGCGTGCAAGATAATCGAAAAGGCCGGTTTCTCTCTGGAGAAAATCAGGGAAATCCCATATGGGGTCCAGTGGATCGCTATACATTACGGCAGCTCAATTCCAGCCAGTATCTCCCATTCAGAAAAGCGCGGCATCACGTGGTCTGCGGAGGAAAACACGGATCAGCCGCCCCTCTTTCTAATTGCAATCTCACTAAAATCTCACTCCCGAATCCAGGTCAAAAAAATGCTTGACAAACATCCTACAATGTAATATCCTACCATTTAGGATATTATTATGGCCAAGGAGATTAGAGTGAATGACTTTAAAAATTGAGAACTTATACTGGAAAGACAACGTCATTGAAAAGATCATGCAAAAACATGGTGTGACACGGGAAGAGGTTGAAGAGGTCATATGGGAAAGCCAACCTGAAGTAAGAAAACATTTCGAAAATCGGTATCTTATAAACGGACAAACTCTAGATGGCCGTTATTTGCTTATTGTCTTGGACATAGAATCGAAAAACGTCTTTGTGCCAGTGACCGCCCGCGATATGAAAAAATCAGAGAAAAGCGCCTTTAAGAGAGGAAGAAGAAAGAAGCACTGAAAAGAGTCTCAACATACTGTTGGCCCTTAATTTAATCATTAAGGCTTGCAGATGGCAGAAGGAGAGAATAGATGAATTTAATCAAAAATAAAGGGCAAGAATATTTAAATGATGAAGGAAGCCCAGAATACTGGGATGAGCACGATAGCACCGAACTCTTCGAGAAAGGTCAAAGAGTTAAACTTGAGATAGCCAGACCTGGTAATTGTGTCCACTGCGGGTCATCGCGTCTTCGAAGGCGAATGATCGATCTGCCTGTGCTTGAAGACACAATCTCATTTAGAAGAGTTAGAGTTTTGTATTGTCCAGATTGCAAGTCCTCACAAATACTCGATGAGAGTATAAATGAGTTGATCGATAGGCTAAAAGCCCTTGGAGCACGGTTGGACTCTGATACTCTGAAGGCCGCACTAGAAGCAGGATTAACAGCATATGAAGAAAAGTGGGCCCAAAAGGCAAACGAGAGGAAAGTTATGTCTATCTATTTCCCCACAAGGGAGGGGGCTCCAGCTAAAGCCCAAATCTCAGTATTGGTTTCTGACAAGCTTTACCCAATCTTGAGTTCATTAACTAGCGAGGATGTTAGAAGTTTGCTTGGACTACGATATTTTGAAGAATTGGAGAAAGAAGCAAAAGATCGGGATCGCAGCATTAGCCAATATCTCAAACTTGAGCTTGGTAAAAGACTATTAAAAGACAGCACCGAGATTGAGTCGGATGCACGAGAAGAAGCTGAAGATACAGAAGAAGAGAAAATGGTTAACAAACAAGAATCTTCTAGTCCCAAGATTCTTACTCTGCGGCCCAGGGTTGGTGCTCCGTGCTTTGATAAAGAATATTCTGAAAGCCTCAAGCTTGCAGCTCACTCTGATGAGCAAAGGGAAGCGGTGTGTCTTGTTTCGGAAAAAGGGGAATTAAGTGGACAGTTATTCTATGATTTTGAAAATGGCAACCTTTTACTTACAGTGGCAAAAGATAAAATTGGTCTGAATGTTTTTAATGTTAAATTGGTGTTCAAAGACGGTAACACTGAATACAAGCAAGACGCGAACGTTGAAAATGGGCAGATTTTGCTTCTGGAACATACAAGACGATTCGAGGAAGATGTGGAAGAGCTAATATTAACGCTAAAGTAAAAAATGAGGGGCATTATGCAGAATAATGACGTCGTGTATAAGTGGAAACAATTAAGAGATGAACTTCGCCTGGCGATATCCCTAATCCCTTTTTACAAAAAAGGTGAAAAGGAATCCAAGTCTAAAAATTCTTGGGATCTTGCTTGCAAACTCCTTTTTCAAGATGGATTTTATAATCAAGTGTGGGAAGAGGAAATCCTCCTTAAGTCGCAAAAATTGTTTCAACCCATCCCACCAAATAAAAAAGTTTGGGGTGAGGATCTACAAAAACTCAGGGAACGGACCGAGCTGGTCACAAAAACAAACGACTTCTTTTTCTCCATTATTAACAAGAAATCTTCTGTTGATGAGGTTCTTGGCCATCTTTCTTTGTTGGCCAAGGTTCCTGAAACCGTTGCTCCTGAGCTTAAGGCCAGCGACAAACTCAGGCAAGTCAGATCTCTTAAAGCTAAGACCTCGGAGAAGATCAGGGCTTTCATCAACCATCTGACAAAAGAGTTGGGCGTAGACTATGGGGAAAATAAAGAAGGTATTCGAGAAGTGTTTTCCAGGCTGGAGCATCAAGAAAGTTCAACGGGAACGAATGCACTATTAGTAAACACGGCAAATAAGTCAGGTGCCGTGGTTCCATTACAATTTCGGCTCCTGGAGGGTAGTGGTAAAGTCCAGTGCCTTGTACCTGGTGAAGAACGTTTCAAAAAAGCAATAGAGAGAGCCCAGAGAGCACTTGTCGCTCACAACTTACTTAGGTCCACCACAGATGTTGAATGCTCCCTTGATATTACCGAAGCAGAGTATCACGGCGATTCTATCGCCTTAGCAGCCGCAATGGGCATTTATGCCAGTGCGAGGGGGATGCCAATTGATCCATATACAGCCTTTACGGGAAACATTAACCTCGAACATGGCAAATATAAGGTAAAGGGAATCCAAGGGCTTGAACCGAAGCTTGATGCAGCTATCCTGAGTGGATGCAGACGGGTTTTCATCCCCAATGAAAATATCAGCGAGGTTCCTGATCAGCATAAAAAATCCTTAATAATCATCCCGGTGGAGAACATCCTCGAAGTGCTCTCAAAATTGCAATGCACTGTAGAGCCTCTTCCTGAAAACAGAATTCAGAACATAAAGATTAATGCTCTAAGGGCTTATTGTAAAAAGAAAGGCTGGCCTCTATCTGTGCAAAAACACATTCAGGCTGGTCTTCAGTTCGTTGTTTCCCCACCAACCTCGCAGAAGTTGATTATCAATCTCTATGATACCGGTTCACATACCTCCAATAAAGCGGATGATCCGGATTATCAGGAGCTCCTGAAGTGCCTCAATGATCTCGATAAAGCAGTAATTCCAATTCAAACCGTCAATAGAACTATAAACGTACCAGACATAGAAACCCGATTACTCATTCAAAAGGCTTTAGACAGGCTGGGGCCAGTGGATCGTAAAGACGAGCCACATTGTCTTTTTTCCCAAAGGTTTGAAGCTCTAAACGAGAAGATGACTGTGAAACAATATCATAAAGGCACCTTACAGTTTCAGGGAAGGGCTGGTGCATTATTCAAAGATATTGTTGAGGCAGTGTTTACCGCCTGTCAATTAACTCATCCTAATGCAAGTCTCAAAGTAGATGATTTCATTAACCACGCGGATGAACAAGGTGCGTCATCAAAGAAGAATACAGGACTGGCCTCTCTTCGCCATATAGCCCTCCCCCATATTGGAACAGATGAATCGGGGAAAGGAGACTATTTTGGCCCCATGGTCATAGCTGGTTCTTGGATGGACGAGTCATTAAAGAAAAAACTTGAAGATTTGGGTGTTAAGGATTCGAAGGAACTGTCTGATAAAAACTGCCGCGAATTAGCAGCCAGAATCAGGAGCCTTTGTCAGGGAAGATTCGAAGTGGTGGAAATTCCGCCGGAGAGATACAATGCGCTTTATGAGGAATTCATAAAAGAAGGCAAAAATCTCAACCACCTTCTCGCCTGGGGTCATGCCAGAGCCATTGAAACTCTTCTTGGCACGGAGCCCTGTCATTGGGCCATTGCTGATCAATTTGGAAACGAGAAATTTATCCTGTCGAAACTCATGGAGAAAGGAAAGAAAATTGAACTATTCCAGACTCATAAAGGTGAACGATATACAGCGGTAGCAGCTGCTTCGATTCTGGCCAGAGATCGTTTTCTTGCTCGCCTTGAGGCGTTTTCTCAGAATTATGGCATCGAACTGCCAAAAGGGGCTTCAGAGGCAGTGGTTTTGGCAGGAAGGCAATTTGTGGCAATGAAGGGATCTGCTCATCTTGGGAAGGTTGCCAAGCTGCATCATAAAACAACCCATAAGATCTTGGGAAAAAGTCAAATCTTAGGAAAAAGTTAAAGATGGCAGACACCTTTACTACCCAGAAAGTCGATGAAAAGAATTTGATTGAGCAGGCACTATTTTTAATTGAAAAAGAAGATTGTCAAAATGCGACCATTCTTTTAAGTCCCTGCCAGGGCCACGGTGACCTTTCTATTAATGTGCTCAAGGAGGGTCATTCTTGCTTGACAACCATTCTTTTTCTGATAGGATAGCATAATCAAATTTTGGTCGTCTTTGTGAACCCGTTCTTATCCGGAGGCTTATGACTGGGGCAGCCGGGGTATATCCCGTTTAATTTTGTTAGGTCATGGGCCATCAAGACATCATTAAGAAAGGAGGAAGTGCTATGAAAAAAAGTGCCCTTATTTTTCTTGCAGCATTTATCTTTGCCATTGTTTCAGGCGGAGGATTCGATCTTGCGGCTGCTGCCAAGGATGCCTTAGTTGTGGGCCTTTTGGCAGAGCCAGTGAGCTTTGATCCTCCACAGATCACAGACCTTAACACTATTCGGGTCCTAAAGCGAATTTTCGAGGGATTAACGGATCTCAAGATAGGCACATACGAAATCGGCCCGGGGCTTGCAGAATCATGGGAGATATCAGAGGATGGAAAAGCCTATACCTTTCATCTGCGCAAAGGAGTGAGTTTTCAAGATGGTACACCCTTTAATGCCCAGGCCGTTAAGTATTGCCTGGATCGTCAAATCGACTCCAATCACCCACAATATGGAACAGGCGTCTATCCATATGCAAAGAACTATCTCGGAAACGTTCTATCCATTGATGCGTTGGATGAAAATACTGTGCGATTCACCCTTAAGACCCCTTTAGCACCTTTCACTCAGTATCTCGCGCATCATTCACTCCGGATCTTGAGCCCGGCATCTCTCAAAAAATGGGGGAAGGATGTTACCAAGCACCCGGCAGGTACCGGGCCTTTTACGCTTAAAGAATGGAGGCCGGGAGTCCGGGTATTATTGGAGAAAAACGAGAATTTTTGGGGCGGTGTGCCAAAAATCAAACAGATTATTTACGTCCCTATTATCGAGGCGCAAGCCCGGCTCAGTGCCATTAAAACAGGGGAAGTGGATTTCACCTTAGACGTGCCGACGGACAGCCTTGACATGCTGCGCAAGGATCCCAATATTGTGGTGGCCGAAGCTCCCAGCGCCGCAGTTTGGTATGCGGTTTTGAATACTCGCAAGACCAATCCTCCTTTCAACAACAAGTTAGTGCGACAGGCCATGAATTATGCTGTCGACAAAGAAGCCATCGTCCGCGACATTCTTAAGGGCACGGCTATTGTCTCTTCTGCTCCCATGTCGCCCGTTTACGGTAAATATCATTTGAAAGGAGGCAAGAAATACCCCTATGACACCACAAAGGCCAAAGAACTCTTAAAACAGGCCGGCTATCCTGACGGGTTCTCCTGTACGTTTATCGTTCCTGAGTCTGGGTCCGGGATGCAGTCACCCATCGAGATGGCCACGGTTATTCAGGCCAACCTCGCGGCAGTGGGGGTAAAGGCAAAAATCCAGACCTATGAGTGGGGAACATATCTGAAAGAATTTCGCGAAGGCCCTGACATGTCAGAGATGTCTTGGAACCCCTCCATCGGTGATCCCGATCAACTAATTTACATGCTATTACACTCTGCTCGTTTCCCTCCGGCATTCAATGCAGGATACTATAAGAACGAGAGGGTGGATGAATTGCTGTACAAGGCCCGTATCACCTCTAATGAAGACTTACGTGTCAAATATTATCTGGAAGCACAGGAAATCATAGTTGAGGAGGCACCCTGGATCTTCGTGGACCATGGCAATCAAATAGCTGTGCATAACAAGCGCGTGAAAAATTTCAAACTTTCTCCAAATTTCGATTTTTACTTCAAGCATGCTTACCTTGAATAACGCAAAGTGAAAGTAAAAAAAGATCACGATGAAAAACGCGGCCGATCCATGAGAAAGAAAAAAATCTTTCCGGATTGAGACGGGCTTTTTCCCTTCCTTACGGGAATTATTGGGGCATCATGGATCGGCCGACCTTTTCCGATTATCCATGAAGGAATATGTTATAAAGCGTGTGCTGTTGACGATACCTGTGCTGCTTGGGGTGTCGCTTTTGGTCTTCTCCGTCATACATCTGGCTCCTGGAGATCCTGCGGTAATCATGCTGGGGCCTGAGGCAACAAAAGAGAGCATAGAGAGAGTGCATAGGGAACTTGGGATGGACCGTCCTTTGCCCGTGCAATATTTTACTTGGTTAATCAAGATAATACGCCTTGATTTCGGCCGATCCATCGTCTTAAACAGGAAGGTTTTCCCCGAGATCTGGCTGCGGTTCAAGGCTACTGTTATTCTGACAGCGGCCAGCCTAGCCCTCGCCATCATCCTGGGGATCATGGCGGGGATCATCTCCGCGGTTCGCCAATACTCAATCTTTGATGCCACCAGTATGCTATGCGCATTGGCAGGAGTGAGCATGCCCGTTTTCTTCACCGGTGTGGTGCTTATCATCATCTTTGCTATGAATTTGAATTATTTTCCCTCGGCGGGCATGTATTCTCCAGTTGGGGGAGATATTTACGACCTTCTTCACCATTTAGTGCTTCCAGCCGTGACATTGGGGACTGCCTCGGCCGCTATATTGGCTCGCATGACAAGGTCTGCTATGCTTGACACCATCCGCCAAGATTACATCCGCACTGCCCGTTCGAAAGGGCTCACAGAGCAAGTTGTCATTTATGTTCATGCACTGCGAAATGCGGCGATCACCATAATAACGGTGCTGGGGATGCAAATAGGCTACCTGCTCGGAGGAGCGATCCTGACAGAGTCTGTATTCTCGTGGCCTGGCATCGGGTTAATGATGGTCCGTGCAATCCAGGTAAGAGATTATCCCATGGTACAGGGAGGGGTCCTCTTTGTTGCCACAGTCTTTGTGTTCGTCAACTTGGTGGTGGATATTGCATATGCCTTTTTAGATCCCCGCATACGTTATCGATGAAGTAGAACGAATCGACCCAACACATACTTTGGTGCAGTTCTTTGTGTTCTAACGAAAAGGAATGTTTGATAGCTGATTCTTCAAATTCTAAAAAACCTATGGATAATACCTCGAAGAAGAAATCGGAACCATCTGGTCAGAATGTCATCAAGAGATTCATAAGAAACCGACTCTCATTGATTGGGGCTGTGATTGTGGTAATCGCTGTAAGCACAGCCTTATTTGCGTCATGGTTAGCTCCAAATGATCCCAATTTAGTGAACACGCGACTCCGCCTCTCTCTCCCAGGAACCTCTGGCTATCCCTTAGGTACGGATGAGTTTGGGCGGGATATGATGAGTCGCCTGATATGGGGCGCGCGTACAACGCTGTTAGTAGCCCTTTCTGCCACATTTATGGCCCTGGTTGCCGGGAGTCTCCTGGGTTTGTTCTCGGGATTCTTCATGGGATGGTTTGACATTCTGGTGATGCGGATTATTGATATCCTCATGTCATTTCCCTATTTCCTTTTGGCCATCTCAGTCATCGCGGTCTTGGGGCCAGGCCTTCTAAACGGAATGATAGCCATCGCCATTGTCAATATTCCTTTCTTTACCAGGATCGTGCGCGGTATCGTCCTGTCTCTTCGGGAAATGGACTACGTGGAGGCGGCCAGGGCTCTGGGTGCAGGCAATCCACGGCTTCTCCTGCAACACATCCTGGTTAACTGCTTCTCTTCCATTGTGGTGGCAGGAACGCTTAATATTGGATGGATGATAACCGCAGCGGCCGGGCTGAGTTTTCTTGGCCTTGGTGTACAGCCACCCACTGCGGATTGGGGAACCATGATCGCCTATGGCCGCCAGTATATTGCCGTGGCTCCACATGTGGCTCTGCTACCTGGTTTGGCCATCTTTTTCACCGTGCTTGGCTTCAACCTTCTGGGCGATGGGCTAAGGGATGCACTGGATCCCAGGCTAAAGACTTGATCCGTACTTTCGAGGCCCTAGGCAAGACGCTAACCACCCTACCAACCAATAATACAATAAACATTTTCGAAAGGAAACTATTATGAATATTGCCGATGCCATTAATGAAATGCCGGTAATAGACAACCATTCTCATGCTGGCTTCATGGAAGCTATCGTGGGCACTCCGCTCGATTTGGAGGATATGCTCAACATATTTGCCAAGGCGGATATTCAATCTCTAATGCCTGATGAGGAGTTCCGGGAGATATTGCGAAACCCTGATGGCTTCCAACCCCATCAAGAAGAGCTGAAAAAATACCAGGAAGCCCGTGTCAATACGGTTTATGACCGACTTCAGCTTCATGCTTACCGGGAGCTGCATGGGCATCAAGGGGAGAGCGTCATAGGGCCGGATGGGGAGGCACTGTCGCACGTTATCCGGGAGCATCGCAAAAAGGGGATGGAGGCGACTTATGAGGAGATTTTCCGGAGGTCGAACATTGAGCGGGCGCTGGTTAACGACACTGTGCTCCTGGTGCACCTTCCAGAAAAAATCTCATGGATACCGTATATCGACCAATTTGTCTTCATCAAGGATAACACACTATACCGCAAGATGCGGTTCCAGTTGGAGCGAACCATCAGCCGGTATGAGACCTCGCTGGTGAACACCAAAAAGGCGCTGGGGGCCGATCCCACCACTTTCAAACAGTTCCTGGAATTCATTGATGCAGCGTTGAGATATTTCCGGCAGTCAGGATGTCCTGCCATGAAGCTGCATTGCGCTTATGTACGGTCATTGAGATTCGAGGAAGTGACCCAATCTAAAGCCCAAGAGCTTTACAAAGCCTCCGAATTGACTCATGAGGAATACACAGAGCTTCAGGATTTCCTGATGCGGTTTAGCCTCCAGCGATGCTTGGAGCACAATCTTCCCGTGCAGGTACATGCCGCCATGGGTGGGCCTACACCTGGACTAATTCTTTCTAACGCCAATTGCTGCAACCTTCAGAACCTGTTCCTCGACGATCGGTTAAGGCAACTACGCTTTGTGATTCTGCACGGGGGCTATCCCTTTTTCAGAGAAGCTGGATACTTCGCGTGTAATTACGCCAATGTTTATCTTGATTTTTCTTGGCTCACGTTCTTTTTCCAGTCTGCACTCACGCGAATCCTGGAGGAATTGCTGGAGCTTGTGCCTTACAAAAAGCTCCTGTTCGCCACCGATGCGTGGACGCCAGAGTTATATTGGTGTGGTGTGACCAACGGAAAGCGCATTCTTACCCAGGTGCTGGAGCGTGGAAACTGGAGTGAGAGAATATCCAAAATAATTGCCCACTCCATTTTGTATGACAATGCAAAACAGCTTTACAGGTTATAGGCTTTAACAAGGCTTGCCATCGGGGAAGCGCATCGGCGCTACACCCGGCGTATCAACTTTCGGGAGGGTTGGCGCGGGCATTTGT
>CAZTAS010000144.1:0-16880 GCA_964611635.1 uncultured Thermodesulfobacteriota bacterium | reverse complement strand
TAAAGAAACCTAACAAAACCTAAAATAGTAACCAAACGATCAGCCAATTCAAGCACTTAAAATGACTACCAAAATCGGTTTTGCTCGAATTGGACTTAAAATCCCTTGGGGCGTGTCCCCGTACGGGTTCGACTCCCGTCCCAGGCACCAAAATTAATCAATAATAATGAAGGATTAGGAAAAGCCATCAAATTTATTGTTCCTCAACACTTTTTTCCCCGTAAGTAATATGTAAGTAATCGCTAGACGCCAGCGCACCGGATTCATTCTGGCCGTCATTACTTCCATTACTTACACTACGTCCAGCCGCCTCGTGCCGGAGATGCCTCTCATACTTTTTGACCGCCATTCGTACATCCTCCTCGTCCACGGTATTGTACCGTTGGAACATGGATTCCGTCTTGTGGCCGGTCATCTTCATGATGACGCTGCGGTCGGCTCCGGCCTTGCGCAGGTTGGTGTTGAAGGTGTGCCTTAGGTCATGGAATCGAAGCCCTCGGACTCCCGCCCGTGAACATGCGTTATTGAAAGAATCCTTGATGCTCCTAATGGGACGGCCGTTGGGGTGGGTGAAGACAAAGTTGTGCTGGATATTTCTCACCCTGTTGGCCTCCAGGAGAATCCTACGCACCTCACCGCAAAAGTAAATCCTTCGAGGTTCGCCCGTCTTGGTATCCGTTGATTCCAGATCCAGATATCCATCCTGGACATTCACCTTATCCCAGGTGAGATTTAAAATCTCGCCCAGGCGCATCCCCGTGTGATAGCCCATCATCACCACCCTGGCCACGTGCTTTCGCAGCTGTCCTATGATCTCAGACAGCTCTGTCGCGCTTACGATTCGATTCCGTTTGTTATATTCGGGAAGCATGGTCACCTTCCAGCAGGGATTCTTTTCCACCATGTCCTCTCGAATGGCCAGGTTAAAGATGTTTTTCATCAGGGCCACTACCCGGTTCACCGTGGCAGGCCGGTAAGCTCGTCCTCGCCGGGAAGTGCTTGAGAGCATCTTACTCTGGAATCCCTCCACCATAGAGGGCTTTATTAGCCTGGCAGGATACCGGCCAAAGTGTTTCCTCAGGACCTCAGCGCGCTCCTGGTCCTTGTTATAGGATCGCTTTGCCTTGACTCTGGATAGCTCTAGATACCAGTTAATGAGCTGGCCAAAGGTCTTGTCCGTGGTATCCTCGATCCCCAGCGAAACCCTCTTCCGCCACTCTGCCATCTTCTGCTCGAACATGTCTTGAGCAAGTCTTTTGGAAACTCCGACCTTTTTCGTGGTGTATATGGGTTTCCCGCTCTCAGGGCTGATCTTACAGGGATACTGAATGTACCAGCACTCCGAAAACGAACCGTCTTGTTTCTTTTTCCGAAAAACTCCCATGGCAACCTCCTCTCACTATTCAGGTTGCAAGGGAGCACAACCTCGGCATCTCACCCCCTTTCATTGTGGGAGATGCCCAGATCATGCCAGGAATAACGTTACATGTCAATGGCTCTTTCATCCGATCTGATTTCAGCAAGGGAATCCAGATATCTGTCCACGCTCTTTTTCTCGAACTTCACCAGTCTTCCGATTTTCTTGGCAGGAATGGGGAATTTTCCCGCATAGAACCGGTTCCTGATAGTTTGCGCAGAAAGGCCCATATATTCGGCCAGTTCTTTTATGCTGAGCATACGTTTATCCATTGCTTTCAATCATTGACGCTTTGAAATTTTGCAAAAAGCCTATTAATCTTCCCCGCAGCTCCCTGCACATCGAATAGGTTCGATACCTTCTCCCTGAACGCGTTCAGTCTTTCGCCTTCAAGGCTGATGCGCATGGTGAGCAGAAGCTCTTCTTTCACCTCATCGAGGACTTCCAGAACGTCGCTTTTCAGGTCTTCCAGGTCCTGCATGTCAAGGCTCCTTTTGAGAAATAGCAGGCTTACCGACAACCATAGACTTTTTCCAGCGCTGTCAATCTCTTCTCCAGTGACTCCACATACTCATGGAACTTGCTGCCGCTGATCCCTGCGTAAATCGTTTCTTGGTTGAGAATTTCCAACTGAGGCGCGTACATGTTGAAAAGATCGCGTTTTATTTCATCGAGCCTTTGTGCAATGTATTCTTTCGAATATTTGAGCTTGTCCTTTGCTTTTTGCGCCAGGCTTTGCAGCGATATGACGTATTGATTGGTCATTGAAACAGCGATGTATCTCTCAAGGTCTCTTATCATGCCCTTATGTTGTTCGATTTCCTCCTGATCCAGGTCATCCAGCTCCATAGAAGGGCTTAATACAATGAAATATAAATATTTTTCGCTTGTTTGATGGCATTGGCGATGGTCAGGCGAACGTATGCGTCCCCTTTGCCGCTTTTCTGCACAGCTCCCTCGGGCCTGAGCTTCAAGATGGTGGCCAGTACCACAAAATCTGTGATCCCTTTTCGGATGCACTCTATCACAAGGGAAAAGTCGTAGCCGGTGCGCGTGGTATCACCATCGCATTTACCGACTCCTTCCCACAACCTTTGGATTATTTCGTCCTCATCCAAAAGGCTCAAAAAGCTCTCCGGGAGCTTATCAAGGATCGGGACAGTATCCACAGGCCTCTCTTCAGGCTCAAGACTCCTGAGATAGTCGAACAATACATTATCTTCAACCCTCTCTTTCCCCAAGAACCGGCTGCAATATTTACCATGAGGCTTCTTGGTGCCATAAATTTTCCCGACCCTCGAAAGATTTATGGTATTGTCCATTTTTGCGCCAATCCTTTTCAAAGCTGGACTGAATTCGTACTGAATTTCTTTGCGGAAGAGGTTGAGCTTTTGCTTGATGTCAGGGAGATCTTTTACGTGGACCGGTTGGAGCGAGAAAAGAAGATGGTAGCCATTGCCGGTAAATGCTCGCACAGGAGGTGTGATTTTCAATTTTTTAAGGTAAAAATCAATGTCATCCAGTAGGTCTCGCAGCTCGAGAAAATCCTCCCTATTCACTGGCTCTTTCTCGAAATCAATATCAAAGTAAAAATTCATTACGGTTTTGATGTCCTCGTCTCTTGATCCTCTTGGGTATCCCTTGTGGTTACGGGGTATTATGCTGAGGGGGTTGAACCCATAGCAGACCGTGTGGTCTTTGTGATATTTCTGGACGAACCTCATCACATCTGATTCAGTTTTCACATACCAGATCTTTGGGAAGGCATTGTTTTTCTTGTTGTGCTCGAAGTTTTCCCGCCCTGGCCTGTAATCCTTGTGGAATGCCCGAAGCTCAGTGTAGCCATGGCCTTTGTGGGAGAGCCACCGATAGGATGCAATAATGTCTCCTTTCCTGAAGGATTCTGCTGGATTCATTTTGGTTTTGGAAAAATTCATCATCTGTAATCTCCTGATGAATTTTTCAGAACAGGGCCTTTATGAAGCGCCCGAGAAATAAAATGAAAATGCCGAGATAATCAAAATAGATGATAAAGAACACAGTTATTCCCATGGCAATGGATGTTTTGATCGAAAGCTCTTTTTCCGTCACTGGGAGCTTATCATCAGGCCCTTTGATAAACCGATAACAGAAATAAGCCGGCAACAAAACAAAGGGGAAAAGTCCCAGCATTGATCGGAAGGCCGGAATGTCCCAGGGGAGTGCCTTCCATGCAAAGCGCACCATGGTGGAATTTCCCAAAACCAGCCACACCAGAGCTCCGAGAGCAATCAGAACCAGGTAAAACGCAAAAGAACAGGCTGCGCCTACATACCGAACGAGAGGGCTTCTCAACAAGGATTCATGATAAACCAGCCCGAAGATCAAACCCAGGATGATGATTGCCACACATGAATACCATGCGAGGAACTTCCGTAAAGGCCGCAAGTCCCTCGCTTTCATCGGCTTGAATTTCTCGTCAAGTTCCACCCCTGGCGTGATGATCTCCAGGGGTGGAACGATGCGCTTTTTTACTCCCATCGCCCGATCTCAACCAGAAATATCTTGCTCCCCGGCAGCCTGGAGCAGACCAATCCTAACAGCACGGGATCGGGAAGCGTCATAATGGCCAAGGCTAATGCTTTCACCACCGCTCCTCCGGTCACTCCCAGTGCCATTCCTCCAGCTATCGTCAGGCCCAACGATCCTGCCGCTCTTTTTTTGACTACATCCCATGTCTCCCTGGCTGCCCGCCTGAGTCCTAGGATGACTGGCTCATACTCCACTGTTTCCGGGACAGCTATTCCAAAACCATTGAAACAAAACCCTTGTTTTTCGAATTCAAGAATTCGCTTGAGATGTTCAGGAGGGACAGCAACGTCTGTCTGCGATAAGGCAAATACGCACCAGTTGAAGCGTCTGGATTCAACTTTCACCATGTTTTTGTCCACAGGCTCCATCACGCCGAAGAGCTTGCAGTCAAAGTTCATGTCTCTACCGATGTCCACGACCATGAGGGATCTATCATAGGCGAGAAGATCGCCCAGCTTCTTGACGTGCACCTCGGCTTGCTTCTGAAGTCCAAGCTCATGGGCATAAAACGTCCCCTGAGCATGCTCCACGGCTTGCTCATAATTTGACTGTGCAAACCACCTGTGGCCCTCAAATTCTTCCAGCGCCAACCCAACTGGAAGGCCAGAATGCTGTTGTACCAACGCTTTGCTTTCCATGGTTCATACCTCCTTAGCCCTTTTTGAATTCCTTGATGAAGGAAAAGTCAGTAAGTAAGCACACCTCAACTTTTTCCTTCACAGTGTCGAAATCTTGCCATGACTGTAAAGCTCTCTCAGCCTCTTGCTTTACCGCAGTGTTCCGACACGCCACCCGTACCCTGTCGAATCCGTTCTGGAGATTTTCTTTCACGTTCACGACAGCGTTTTTCGATGTCAATTCCACCTCGATGGCCATGACCTTTCCATTATGGACAACACCCACATCAGCGTGTTTATTGCCGCGAAGCATCTCAATCTGGACCTGATACCCCATTTTCCGATAGGAAGCGGCAATGTTGCACTGCCACCACCAATGCTCTTTGCTACATTGAAGCCTTGGTTTCTGTCTCGGTTTCTTCCCGAGAGCACCGTAAGCTTGATCAGTAAGCTCAAGAAATTTCACGATGCCTCCCCTGTTGAGATTAATGGGAATCTCTTCTATCAGACCCTTTTCCATCAGCGATTTTTTCATCTTGTTCATCGTGTATGGGGAAAATCCAAGGGTATTGGCGTGCCGGTTAACGCCGTAATTGGGATTTTCAAAGACACTCGTCAAAAGGTCTTTTTGCTTCTCATCGAGCTTCAATTCAGCTCTCTTCGTTTCCTGTTTCTCTTTACGGTCTTTCTTTTGCTTCTGTTGCGACTCGGGCTTCTTTTCCTCCTCCATCTTCACTCGCGGCTCCACTAATTGCTCCAACCACTTGAACGCGGGAGCCATGAATTCCGCTACCTCAGCGTCGCTCACGTCTTTCTTATATATTCGCTTTTCATTCGCCATTTTTCCTTCCACCCAAAATCAACAATTTTAAGATGCCTACGATCGCAATTAAGTAGATACAACGTACCCCTAAAATCATGATGGCCGTTGGTCCACTGGAGTGCCGGAATTTCGGGACATCAGCAATGGCACTGACAAATTCCTGGATGGCGGGCTCCAGGTCGTAGATGTGGGCCACTATGATGCCCAGCAATATGAGAAGCGCCAAAATATAGCCATTCATGTTACACCTCGTTATATGATGTTCAGCATCTTTGTCTTCAACCAGCCTTCAGGGTTGCAGGCCGCGCAATCACTGCGCTTCTTGATGAAGGTCCAGGTTGAAGTCATGTCTCTATTGTTCCAGAGCACAAAGTTTCCAGGAGATCTCCCAAGCCTGTGGTCTTTGCCCTCGAGAAGCGTCAATAAACCAATCTTCGCCTGGAGGAGAGCTATGAAACTGATGTCGATGAAGAGCCCCTGGTGGGCGCTCAGCTGATCCTCTGCAATCCCATACCGGTGGGCTATAGCATGCAGTTCTTCATTGCTCTCAGGTTGAACAATCCTTGTATAGTCATAGAGGCAGCCGAAGCATGCGGCGTCGCCGCTGGGATCATATCTGAGCACAAATCCACCAGCTGCCCTGGCAAAGACCCCAGCAAAGATGACCGGCTTTCTCTTCTCGATGCAGATCTTGTTGAGCAGTTGGTTGGTAAGAGGATGGCCAGAGCAGGCAAGGACAAGAGTGCTTTCCTCCACCAGCTTTTCCACGATATGGGAGGTTTCAGCGGTGAGCTTGAGGTTTTCCTTCTGCACATCTATTGATGGATTAATAGCGAGCATTTGCTCGGCAGCGATATCCACTTTCGGCATTCCAAGCTGATTCTGGCCGCCGATGTGCCTGACAAGATTTACCCTTTCCAAAGTTTCGTTATCCACCAGGATCGCCTTTCCAATGCCGGTTCTGGCAAGATACACAGCCACAACCGATCCACCGCTCCCTAAACCGACTATCAGGACAACCTCCTCTCTCAATGCACTTGCCGCTAATAAGCCTTCGGTCCTTGAAAAATCCATCACAGCCTCTCCATCATCGATCTTTTTCCATGAGCACTTTTTGATTTCATCGTTCTCAGCGGTGTACAGGCGCACATCAAAGTTGCTCTTGAGCCTCCTGACCACCATGGCCAGAAAGCCAGGGAAATCCTTACACAATTTCTTCAGAGTCATTTCATCTCCTGAGCTCAAACCACTGAGGTTGTGCAGGTGCATCGCGCCCAGAATCTTTATGTCCTGGCGGGTATCTTTCTTCTTAAGTTCCATCGCCGCATAGCCATAATCTGGCTCAAACTGGGTAGGTGTTCGTACTGCGTTAGGCCCAGGGCCAATAGCATACTCGATAGTCTTTACGCCACCCTTGATAGTGCCGGCCAGGAAGCCACCGGTTTCCAACCCCTCCTCGGCTGCCTTGGTACATTCGCGATAGATGTCTTCCAGGACGGATTTCTTTATGTAGATAAGATCTCTCATTCTGCTCATAACAGCCCCTTTCTGTGCTCATCCAGGAACCGAAATGCCGTTAGAATCGCGGTTGCCGCGGTCCAGTTCGGGCTCCATTCAGAATCCTTGAGGTAGCAGACACTCCCGTCAGGAAGCTTGTGGTGCGTGTCGATATCCGGCTCAATAAAGATTTTCATGGGCAAAAAAGGATGCGCTTTGTCATATCTTGCGATCACCGTGTGCCCGGATGGAGCCCTTCCTCTCCAGAAGTACCGATCCCAGCTATCCCTCTCCCTGGAGGTATCCTCATAGAGCTGGAAATGCTCCAGCCCGGGCATGACCAGCACTTCTTTGATCTCAAGTATCTTTCGGTGATTAGATGTCATTGAAATACCAGGTTGTTTTTGGCAGCTCGATCTCGTTGCCTCTGAGGTCTGCCAGCCTGTGTCCTTTTCCGCCATCGAGAACAATTCCCGTATGCGGGTCAACGTAGACTCTATCCTGCGGAAGCTCATCGTGGTGCTCTCCTTCCAGAAAGATGCTCCCATGCCTCGGGTCTGCTACTGTCTCTACCATCACTCTTTTGATCGCCATTTTTTGTACCTCCCTTAGCCCAAGGGAAATCTTGGGATCTGCAAAACAAAAGGTTTTGGATACGCGGGGAAGCGGACAATAGCTTCCCCGATCTGAAGCTTGTGAATATACTCAATTTGCTCATTGGAAAGGCTCATCGACGCCTGGGCCTTTTTTAGATCAGCTCCATCACCCAAAGGGAAGAGAATCTTGCTGAAGCTGTTAGCGAAGATTGAGCTGTCCAAATTTGCGGCCTGGTCAGCTGCGGCAATTCCAAGCCCGAACTCGCGTATCAAGCTTGTTATAAGGCTGATGTTGGCAAAGCCTATATTGGGGTTGGTATAGGGAGAATACACATTTTTGGCCTCATCGAAGACTATGAGGTTCAAAAGGCCGCTCCCTCTCTGCTTCTTTTCGATGCGGTAGCAGAAGATCCAATAAAGAAGCAGGTTGATCCAGAAGCGCGCTTGATTATCTAAAAGTCCATGGAGCTCGAAGATGACGTTTTTATTGGTAAGCTCATCGAGCGGATATCCTTTGGAGCAATCATAGATATCAGGATTGATGGAAAGGAAGGCAAATAGCCTATTGATGATGCTTTCCCTATACCCCTCAGTGCGGCTTCGGGGGTTCAATGGGAGATTTTTCAGCCTCTCATAGAGTTCGTAGAATGATGGGTATTTCTCGCTCCCATCGTAGATGCCATGTTTTTTGTATAGCTTATCTATTTCACCGACAAGAAGACCAAGAGATCCTTCAAGCAATGAGTTACATCTGCAAAATAAATCGGAGACTATCCCCAACCACTTCTTGGGATGGACTCCCGGAGGTGGGCACAGGGGATTGCATTTGAAGGTCTTAACTAAATCGAATACCAGAAATTTCCCGGGAAACATCCTGACCAGATGCCTGAAATCCTGTTTATAATCGAATATCCACACAGCGACCCTTTGGAGCAATTGAGCGATGACGAGATACAGAAGGTTGGTCTTTCCAGAGCCTGTCTTCCCGAGCATCAAGAGATGCTTGGTCAAATCGGGGATGGGGTACCAGAAGGGGGAGTTTGTACCCTTGATCTTCCCCAGCAATACGTGGTCCCTGAAATATTGAGGATTAAGCTCAGAGTGAATAGAACTGTCAAAAGGGAGAGGAGCAATGGTCTCAATGAAGGCAGGGATGGCCAGCTTGGTGGTCACAGCTTTGATGAGCGACTGACTTCCAGTCAAGGCAATGGATAAAAGGCTCTTCACCACCCACTCTTCCGAATCAGCTTTCGCCTTCTGCGCGAGCTCAACGAGCCCGTCAATAATCGTAAGCTGTTTCATCGCCTATTCCTTTTCGCTGATTTTCTGGGACATCACGAAATGAAAGCCTTTAAGGCCCATGAAAAATAGGTTTTTAGAAATAATTTTTATTTTGCAGGGCCTACAGAAAATGGCTCCCTGGTAGACCTTAGCGCACGATAAGCATAGTAATTTCAAGCATTTACGACAATATGTGGCTGAATGCTTGGGCACAAAGTCAGTACATCTCTGACATTTGCCGATAACCTCCCCAGCTCCATACGCCCCCAAAATAGCGCCACATTTATTGACGTAGAGCTCAATATGCTCTTCCTCTCTCGGAGCGCCATTGTCATCGAGCCTTGTGACTTTTTCTCGTACAAAGGCATTGTCCTCAGGCACGCCATCCCGAATGGAGTATCTCTTGACCTCTGTGTGAAGGGTCTGACTCCTGCGCAGAAAATTCTCCAGGAACTCTCTGGTATCCATCTTTACCTCTTATAATGGTCCCCTGCCGCTCATAGGATCAGGCATGGGGTTTACGATTGGGTCAGCAGCCATCGGGTCATTTGGAGCCAAAGGGTGCGGGCCATGAAAAGGATCAAATTGATTCTCCATGGCCAGAGGATCCAGCCGCATCTCCTCCAAGGCTGCACCCAGGTTCTGAAGTTCCCCGGCGCTCTGGGGCTCCATATTCTCTCTGATAATGTCCATCCCGGATCGAATCTGGAAGGAGTTGAATTCGAGCTCAGCCTTGACCAAAGTATCATGCGGGTGCTCCATGGCTTCGGGGCTCATGGCCTGCCAGGGATGCCTATGGTCAAGACGAAATGGTGAAATGATGCCGGACTCGAATGGCCTCTTCAGCTGCCTGATCAGCGGCTTGGGGTCTTCTTTATGGATTTGATAGTAAAGAGATTCTTTTAAATTACGCATTATTGTTCTCCTTTCTTTGAGTCAAAGTACGACGCGGCGTATAGCCCTCATTCTTTTTTCTCAGTGTTCTTTTCGGACTACCTGCATTTGCACACCCGGCCGTTCATCCGCAGTTGCACATGTCGTGCAAGGGTCCTACCGCCTCGCGCAAAGCTCTGCTTTCCTTGCAGAGGGCAACAATAGGTTGATGGCCTGAACCTGACCAGGCCCTGTCTATTGCATCCCTGAGGCAACTGTAGATTTTCACCCTCTCTTCTGTCGTTATATGATAGTGGCTCCCCTCTTTCATGAGCTCAGCGGGTTCCCACTCTATGGCGGGCAGCCCCCATTTCTTTGCCATAGTCAGAAGCGATCTTCCCATCTCCCGGTAAGTCCCCAGCGTGATCCGCGTTGGCTTATGACCGTCCAGTGCCGCGTCATTGAAAAACCTGACATATTCCTCCCCCCATCCCTCCACGGGAAATATGGGGTCTATCCGCCATCTGACCTCGAAACCCATTTCTTCGCCCATCCAGGATGCAATCAGCCTCTCTACTATGGAAGGGGTTATCCTCACTCCATCGTCCCACTTGCCCTCCCAGAGATCGGCAATCTTCTCCGGGTTCAGGCTGAAGGAAAGGATTATGTTTTTCGTCGGCAAGTCTTCGAGATAGTGGACATTGGCGCTTTTTGTCAGGAGGATCAGCTTGCAGCCGTGAGGGTTTGTGTCGTCATGGGCAAAAAGCGGAATGAGCCTGCGCGCATGATGGACGACGCCCTCGTAGAGCAGGGAATCGCTGCAATCGATACCAAGGCCCAGGTTCCTCCGATCGGGTCTTTTGAGCCACTTGCGGACAGCCGGGTCGAAGTCATTTTCAAAAAGAACATGGCGCGAGGGGTCAGAGAATCCTCTGTGGGTGAGAATGAGGAAGCAAGCCCGGCACCTGTATCCACACGCTCCTCTTCCGATGGCGATATCAGCCCAGTGGGCCGGACAGTAGGCCTCATCGTCATCCTGCCTTGGCCATGGTTTTATGAGCTGAGATGCGCGCTTGGCACGATAGACCTCCAGGGGGCGTTTTGTCCTCAATACTTCAGCCCTGATACATTCCAAGCGCCATTTGCCGCTCTTGACCTTCTCTTTGACCATCCAATCGAATGGCTTCCCCTTGTGAGTGAGCCTGGGCTTGGTCCGAATCAGCTCCATGGCCTCAGGCCCATCCCACACGTAATCGAATTTAGCTTCCATCAGGGCCCTCCTTTCCTCTATCCTCTGGCCAATCCAGAACAATCCGCTCTGGCTGCATGTCCTTGGGTATGTAGATAGCACCTACCACACCAGAGTCGCTTTCAATCCTGAATCTCTTGTAGCGCCTTGAATCCCGCTCATACTTCAATGTGCCTTTAAGCTCTTTTGCCTCCTCCATGATTAACCTCCTTCTACTCTATGGGCAGATGTCGCCCGATGTCATAACATTTGAGACTTCCGCCGGTCTGGGAGAAGAAACTCGTCCAGAACCGCTCGAGTTTCTTCCACTTTTCGATGTTGAGGCCAGCGGTGCTGGCTCCCATGACGAAAATATCTATCCCCTTCATGTCAGGGATGAGACCCTCGCCCTTTAGCTTGGCAAGAATCTTATCTCCGCTTTGGGCGATCGTGTCTTCGTTCAGCTCTTTCCTGTATTGGCGCATGTCTGAGAGGATGACGAGGACCTTTCTTTTTCCTCTCTGCTCTTTCGCCATCTTCGAGAACAGGAATATCCCGTCGATGAGGGATGTGGCTGGGCGCTCTTTCCCTATGGCTTCCGCCTTTTTGCGGAATTCGTTGATAATCTCTCTCTTTTTTCTCAGCAGCTCCTCATTGAAGTATCCCGCCCTCGCAGGCATCGCATGGTGAATCATGTACTCGGGATTGCTGAACGTCGCTTGCGTGATGAGCATTATCTGAATCTCGTCACAGGGTTTTAACGAGTCGATGATCTTTAACACCGCTCTCTGGTTCTGGAGCCGGTCATGATCAGTGGAGCCCGTCACATCGAATGCGACAAGGTAATAGGCACATTGATGATTGTCCTTTCCAAAAGCATCCTCGGAGAGCAGGAAAAAGAAAAGAACCATGCCCAATATGATTGCAATGGCACAGCCCAACAAAAGGGGGCTCCCTCTTTGCTGGGCTTTTTGAGCCTCAGCCATTATTCGGCTTTGGATGCCTTCTTTTGTCAGTGCTGCTAAGTAACTGTTTCTCCTCTTCAACTCAACAATCCGAGTGGAAAGAGCATTTCTGGTCTTTGAGAGGGAAACCATTGGGCTGCACTTCCTGAGTGAAGTGAGCGAGTTGAAGGCTAAAAGGCCAGCCAGCCACTCCAGCCCGAGAAAAAGAAGAATCATCCCTCGGCTATTGAGCTTATCGATCTGTTTCTTTGCCTCATCTATATCGAGATCCTCGATGGGGGAATCCAGAGCAGAGCCTGAAGGATTTTGATGAAGACTCAATTGAATTGCCCGAGCCTTCGAAAATAAGATCCCGCCTCCCACACCGGCGCAGAAAGTCATTAAGGTAATTACAACTATAAATACAGCAAGCTGTCGCGGATTGAGTAAATGCGCCAGATGCTCCAGGAGCAGTTCCGCGGCCATAAAGCAAACTACTCCACCCCAAGTGCCAGCAGGCCAGCCAGGAATTCGTTACCGTAGAAACTCGGTGCAAGCGACCAGTACAACATTATGGAGGAGACCATCCCCATGGAGAGGGCGATGAATATTTTGATCCTTGCCCAGCGATATTCCGCCTTCGCATGGGAGGCTGAAAGGTTTCCATTGTTTCCCGCGCCGTACATATCCTGGAGGGCTTCCAACAGTCTTGTTTCTAAATGTGTAATCTCTTCTTTGTTGGCTCCTAATTCAGATCGAGCTTCCTGATACATCCGCTCAGCCTCTGCCTCAATACTTTCCGAATGCTGCCGATGAGAGCCGTCGCCTCTATCGAGTTCCTTCCTGACGATCAATGCTCTTGAGTTTTCCATCTTCTCCCTCCATACTTTTCCAGTGGGGCATTGAGAGATTTCTTGCTTTTATTTTTTCAGAAATTATCCTGGGAGGAATCGTTATGGCGGACTCGATCCCCCAGTCTCACTTCACGAAATAGTTTTTGAAAATTTATCCTGTGAGTAACGATCTCTACGCGGATTACCTGGCCATCCAACTCCTCTACAGTGAGGGACGTGGGAAAATCTTCCCCCGGCTTGCCTTCCTCGGAGAATTCCTTGGAAATTTCAGCGAAGAAATCGTGATAACTTTTCCCAAGCTCATGGACCACCCTGAGCAGACGGTCGATGGTGTAGTCTCCGGTGCCCTGTTCAATCCTCGCCACCGTTTTTCTGTCGATGCCCACAAGGGCTCCGAGGGCTGATGCGGGTTTTCCAGCTTCCAGGCGTATTCGTTCCATCACCGTTCCAATTTTCTGGCGCAGTCTGTTGAGGTCGGATTTCTTGAGGGTTTCCACCGGACTCATTTTATCTTCCGGGAAAAGTGATGTGCTTATAGTATAGCCGCATGGTCAAAAAGCGGTGTCCATTCCATTACCCAAAGGGAATTTTGTGTTGGACATTGCGAGGACTTTAATGCCATCGCCTTTTTCGAATGTTGTCTCACCCTCTTTTCCCAGCCATCTTTGCAATCCCAGGCCTTCGAGTTGGCTCGGCCCACACCAAAAATAACCAACATGCTCTCTACTGAGTTTGATTGTGCCGCTGGAAGGAGTGCAGAGATACGTGGCCCCATCGATCCGAAGCGTTGGGGTTTTCATGAATGACCATTTAGCAATAGGTGGGCCGATAATTTTCACAATCAAGCCAGTCTCTTCAAGAACTTCCCGCCTGAGGCCATCTTTCAGCCCTTCACCTGCTTCAAGCCTGCCACCGGGAAGATCCAGCCGACCATCGGGTTCTCTCAGGATCAGAACGAACGACTTGTGCACGATGAGGGCTTTCGCACCCCGCGCCAATGTTCTCTTATCCGGCCTTCCTGAATCCCGCTCTGAGGACTTTCCCCTCGCTGTCATACTTTCGCGGTGTGCAGCCTCATAGAGACTGATTCTTCGGAATACGGCATTGTCGAATGACCATCCATCCCTGAAGTGGTCTTTTTGATGAATTTTTGTCTTTGCTCGACACGTTGGCGCGTAAATCATTGCCTGCCTCCCAGAATATGCAGGGCTCTCTGTCGTGAGGGGAATGAACGCCACTGGAATAGAAAACGGTGCCGGATGATAATCGGTCGGCCGAGGAGGAGAGAAAAAAGTAGTTTACCCGGGTGAGAGCCTATGGTAAACTACTCACCGGGCTGTGGTCAGGAAACTTGGGATGGGCGCCTGCAAACACCTAACCCGGGATTCCCCCTCGGCCCTCTTTTACGCTAATTCATCTCCGATTGAAATTTCATCCTCAAGATACTTTGGCAGTGGGGGCACCTCTGGATGCGCTCGGTAATGATGGTCCCCACTTCGGACATAATCCTTCTTCTTCCATTGAGATCGAGGTCTTTGGTGTGGGTACCGACCCACGACAGGATATTGATGACATCCAGTTGAGTGCCAACTCCACCCAATCTCTCCGCTTCAAGCGCTTTTAATATCTCCATTCGAAGTTGCTTGTTGAGGCGCAGATCCCTCGCGATTTTATTGAGCACAGCCTCCACGTCCACTTTATGTTGGGCCAGTTCCCTTAAGCTCTCCAGCTTCACATCCAGCTCTTCCCAGCACATTCGGGCGATAAAGCCTATTCTCTCCATGAAATATTCTTCAGATATGCCATCACGTTTTGCCCGCTTGATCCGTAACCTCTTGGTGTCTCTCAACACCGGGACGAGCATTCCATTTTCGCATACCAACCGCCGTAAATAAGTGGTGATCTGAGTTCCAAACTCCCCTGTGCTTGACGTCAAAATGGAAATACCCCCATCGATGAAATCTTTTGGTCTGGGTTCCCTTTGCTTTGAGGAAGAGAGAATATTGAGCTCCAATGAGCCGTAGGTCATGTGGAGGCTCGCCACATATAGGTCATCAAGTCGGATCGACATCTGGTCAGGAACGGCATCGAGTACGGCGGAAATCACTTTTGTGTTTGAAAAGGCTGAGAGATCATGTTTGCAAATTCCGATGACCTCTCTATCATCGAGGAGATGGAGCCGCACCCCACCATCTTTATCTCCATCGATTCTATGATTTCGCTTGTTCAGCTCATTGAACAGTGTGGCCTTCAAACGAGCCGGCAGCTGCATGTAAAATTCAGAGGGGATCTTTGCCAGATGGGAGAGAGCTTTTTCAGCCTGGCCGGAAATACTGAGATCCTTATTGTCGATTTTCAGATATCCATCTTCGGTGAGGAACAACTCCTTGGATGGTATCAATAGGCTGGATTGCCTCTTTTCCAGTTCTTCGATTCGGGGGATCACATCAAATATTTTTTCCATTTTTATCCTCCGCGGCATAATTTTTGAAAAAATATTCGGTACATCGCCTTAAATATAGTTTCTAAAAAAATATACATGCTATCGGTGGAAAAGCCTATAAAGCCATGGGTCTGAGCGAGCGTTATGGGACCCGAAAAGGATATCCCTTGTTGATAGAGGTTCCGGAGCAGGATGTTCCACACTACGAAATCTCTAATAAAGCTCAAAAATAAATTTTCCTTATCTTCGACCTAGTACATGAAATATGTGTTTGAATCTCTCTAATGGTATAATTATCTCCATCTTGACCAAGTCTACTCCGATAAGTTCGATTTTTGCCGAGTTAAGGGTCGTTTCTTTGGATGCTTGTCTTTGAGATAATTGATTCGCAACATCAATAAAGAATTTATCCGGTGGGATTTGCCATCTGACGATGGATCTCACTAAGGATGAAATCCGATAATCTTTTCCTGCTTCGATGCTCATGAGGGTCTTGCGGTTAATTCCCGCTTTATCTGATACTATCGTGTTTGATTTATCAAACCCCTGATGATAGATGCGCATAACCCTGCCAATACCATCGAGAATTCTATCCACCTCATGGTCATCAATGTCTTTTTTCTGGATATTTTTACGCTTTATGCTCATGGGTGTTAGAAACAGCATAGCATATTGTCATTGGCTATGGTGGTAACTGCTTACCCATGTTGAGTATTATGTTGGACAAATTTCATGCCCTTGCTATCAATTGGACAAAATTGTCTTAGTTTGCCCTCGGCTCCCAGTAGACGCGCTCTGAAGTCGGCTCGATACATCTTCCGTCTCTCATGCCAGAAATATCCTCTATGCTCATCACTCTGCCGCTTGCATATCGGCAAAGATAGTTTATTCCCTGAACCGCCAGATTTTCCCTCTTCATAAATGCCCATCTTGTAATAAGAGCCACTATCTCTATTGATAATCCCGTCTCTTCCATGATTTCTCGTCTCAGAGCAACTTCCATATTTTCACCGGTTTCTACCCGTCCGCCTGGAAGATCGAAGCGTCCGTTAGGCTCTAGCAAAATAAGGACTTGCCTGCCGTAAAGGATTAACCCTTTCACGCCGCTGAGTACTCTCGGCATTTGGTCCATTTCTTTATTCGCTAAGGAAGTGTATATGAATTGAGTTGCTATTCGCTCCTTTCATTCATATATTTTTTTGCAGGAATCCTAATAAGTCCAGTGACCTTTGGTGTATCAACGGTGATTTATGGTTACCTTTAGAAAGTAATGAAAACGAAGAGCTTAAAAAATCCGTACCATTTCTGAACGATAAAATGGTCTTGATTGAAGAGGATTGGGATAAGCTAAAGCTCATATGGGGAGATGGGTATGCACCGAAGTATGGGCAAGCCCTGCGAAAGGCAATGAAATTGTCATTTTTTGACAAACCTGAAAGAATGAAAAAGGAAGAGCTTCACAAGGAATTATTAGCCAGTATTAGAATCTAATACTGCTCTGATTTACTGCGCGAAAGTCCTCCTAAATCAGGTAATTGCAAAACATTTTATTTTACATTCCAACAGAAACCAAATGGTCTCTATGTCCCGAGTTTGGGTTCTGTAAGCCCATTTTTGCCTATTTTGGCCTGATTCTAAAATTGAATCTACATAAAATCAAGCACTTAGCAGCAGTGAGGTGTTCATAAAAGCTAAAATCATGTAGGCACACGAATAATGCTTTTTCTCTTGACATG
>CAZTAS010000143.1:0-17053 GCA_964611635.1 uncultured Thermodesulfobacteriota bacterium | reverse complement strand
ATTGGTGAGCCTTTGAAGAGCTTGAGAAATAGCTTAACCGGACACTACTGAAATTATATGCAAGTTAATTGCATATAGTCTGGATAGATTAATTAAACTCCTTATTAGAGGATTTCAGCAAAGCCCGGTTCACTTTACATGTCAGGAGGGCTGGTAATGGAAAGCTACAATTGCATGAAAATCTCCGCAAGAAACAGAAGAATGATAATTGATGATCAGTATCTTGTTGAATTTACAATGCAATACTATGCCTCGCTCTTTGAGCGTTTTTGCATGGAAATGTTAAGAAAGGGAACTATTGAAATTTCAGGTAAAGATATTGAAAGGATAATAATAAGTTTGTATTCCAAACCAAGAGACACTAAGGGATTGAAAAATTTTTTTCTTTTTATCAAATTATACTTAGAATGACAGACGCCAATCAAAGGACTAGATATATTACTGTTAAAAGTTTACCTGATGAAAAATTGTTAAAACACAAAGATAAAATAGCCTTTCTTGAAACCTTAATTCAATGTAGAGGTTCAACGGTTGACACCTTTATTCTTAAATTCAACGTAGACAGAATAGAATTAGAAGATTATGATAACTCTCACCGCGATTACTTTCTTCCTCAGGAAGCCTTTCTCCATACCTACTTGAAACAAGTCGCGGATGCGCATGAGGCCTTGCACACCAAAATTTAGGTATAATTCCGCCAAAGACTATAAAGCTAGACAAAATATATATAAGACTGAGAGCCACCACAGAAGTTCCCAGATCAGAAGCTTCACATCTGACAGAGCATATGAAATGGCTCTCAGGAATTCCTGAGGAATTTGCGAAACAAAAAGAAATAGTTGAGAAGCCTGCATCACCTCCTATCCCTGTGGAACAAATCATGAAAAACGCTCTTGACAAGCAAGATAAAACAAAATCTCACATGGCTTTCTTAGGCTATCCGGGTTCAGGCAAGACAACGCTGGTTAAATACTTAGCCCATTCTGTTGCCTCCGGTAAGGCTGAAGAGTGGGGACTAAAAGGCTTCATTCCCTTTTTCATTGATCTCACTGATTATCATCGAAGGGGAGACTCGGACCTTTTGAAATATGCTCTGGATAAGGCAGTTGAACATATTGTTGACAAGACAAAGAGGAACGGCATTAAGAAAGTACTGGAACGAGCAATTACAGAATGCGAGGAAAATAGTGGAAAAGATGGTCGCGTTATCTTCCTCCTTGATGCGCTCGATGAAACCAGAGATGAAAAGAGAAGGATAGTTGAAGAAATTGAGCGCATACGTGATTTGTATAAGAAGGCTTTTATTATAGTGACCTCTCGTACCATAGGATATTATGAGGCACCCTTGGATGGTTTCGAGTGCTATCTAATCGAAGATCTGCAAATAGAAGAAATGAGCGAATTTGTAAGAACCTGGTTTCGTATGTTAGCAGAAGAAAAATCTGGTGAAAGGGACTGGGATGATTGGGTTAAGAGCCGAACAGACTTCTTGATCGGTAAAATCGATGATACTCCAGGCTTGAGGCGCATTGTTGTTAGCCCATTACACCTCACTTTTTTGGTTCTTTTGGCTAGCGACCCAGATGCTGAGCTCCCTCAGACACGCGCAGCTCTTTACAGCAGGTACTTTGAAAAACTATTTTTTAACTGGGAGAAAAAACACGGGCCCCTACCATTTTCAAAGGATGAAGTTCTTGAGGGATTTAGAGAAATATGCTGGATAATCCATGGATCTCTTTTTGGGAATATTAAATATGATCCCACGAGGGATTTTATCAAAAAGCCCCTCAAAGATTCTTTTTCTCAAGACCCTGATCAGCTCCTCGATTTTTGGTCGAGGACGGGTATCTTTTTTGTGGCGAAAACCAAAGATCAAACAGAGTTTATACTGCCCCGGCACCTAAGTCTATTAGAATATGGCTTTGCCTGTAAGCTTGCCCAATTGTGGGACGATCCAATAAAAAGGGAGGAATTGTGGAAAGCATTAAAAGCAAATGTCAATAATAGGTACCTATACGAACCTTTAATGCTCTTCGTGGGACAAATAGAAGATCCAAGCACTTTTTTCAAAAGAGCTTTGAATTTGAAAGCTACTCTATTTCATAGTAATTTATTCTTTTTAGGCAAGGCTTTAGAAGAATCAAAAAATAAAGTAGAGAAGGAAGTCGTTGAAGAGTTACATTACAGGTTCTTAGAACTCTATCACTCTCTGAAGGGTTCTTCTTTGCTAATCGAAAGATATATCTTAGAGTGTATTGGTATATCAGGAGGAACACAAAGTCTGGTTGGGCTGTCTAACACAACAACTGATATAGGCGACCAATTGGAATTAACAAGGGCTATAGGACAACTGGGAGATACAAAATTAGCTATTTCGCTTCTCATGCAACTTCATGACGCTGAGAGTGACCCCGAGAGGTGTCATAAGATTGCTGAGGCTATAGGATTTATGGGAGAAAAAGGATTAGCTATTTCGCTTCTCATACAACTCCATGACGCTGAGAGTGACCCCAAGAGGCGTTATGAAATTGCTCGGTCTATAGGAAAACTGGGGGATAAAGAATTAGCTCTTGCCCTTCTGAAACAACTCCATGAAGCTGAGACTGACCATTGGAATCGTTATATAATTGCTAGGTCTATAGGAGAACTCGGAGATAAAGAATTTGCTCTTTCTCTTCTTAAAAAACTCTATAATTATGTGAGTGATCCCAAGAAGCGTCATGAAAATACTGGTTTCTACCCGACAAAATTTGCGATACAAGCTTATCTTATTATCACCGATCAAAAATTGAGCCATTTTCAGCGGCCAGAAAGTACTCTACCATCAACGGTGTAAAGTAGTCCACCTAGATTTTCTTCCCCACCCTTTTTTACACACGATTCTTTTTGTTCTTTGCTTTCCGCTTTTTCTTTAGTGCTGGTTCTTGTTCTTCCTTCAATTGACTAAAGGTTTATGGTTCCTTTCAGAAGGAAATCATGAGCCTCATGATCCGATGCGCCCATTGTTGGCGTCGTTTCCATCCGGATGCCCGGGTGAAGAACCAGCGTTTCTGCGGCAGCTCAATGTGTCAGCGGGCCAGAAAAACCCTCTGACAGCGGCAGAAGATGTGCACCGATGCTGACTACAGGGAAAACCAGCGCACCTGCCAGAAGGAGTGGCACAAGCGCTATCCCCACTATTGTCGCACCTACCGTAGCCGTGATCCTGGCTACTGCCAGCGCAACTGGCTTTTACAAAGGCTGCGAGACTGAAGAAGACGTATCAAAGGACTTGCAAAGATGGACTCGTCGGCCCAGAAAGTTCTTGTTATTCCAGCCCCTTAGCCGTGCTTGCAAAAGAGGACCAGATGGACATCAACGTTTTTCCCTCATACATTGTGACCCCAGGGAGGTGAACCATGATCGAGAGAGCGCCACTGTGTCCCCGTCGGGTGCGCACCATCACCGCAAGCTTTGCCTTCATCGAGCATCGTTTCCCGCGCCATGGCCTCTGGGCCACCCTCAGCCACCACGAAATTTTGCTCTACCTCTTTCCGGTGATGGTGGCCGACCGCAATGGGCTCTCCTAATAAAGCTCCGACAAGACTTTTACTCTTTTGCGCATCAGTCCCGATGAGTATCTTGCGGCCAGAAAGGGGCTGATCCACGCTTTTGACGGACCTCCGTTCCAGGTGCTCTCGCTGCCAGGGCGCCCTATGGCCAGGAGGGCAAAACCTCTTATCACCCAGCAGAAGATGGGCGTGAGGGACCAGGCCACTATCCGCCAGCTCATTGGACAATCCCTGGCAGGAAACCACTGACAAACGTACGTCTTCGCGATGCATTGCCATGTCCATGAAGGGCTGTCGGAAGTTCGCCAGAACTTTCGTGCCGAAACGAAAAACCGCACCCTACCCGAATCAAAGAGCAACACAGATAAAGACCCGAGAAGCTTGATCCTCTCAGAGAGCCGCCTTCAATCGACCCTGGCTCCCTTTCAAACCGTTGGTTTTGGACTACTTTATGACCAGGTTGCGAGAGTTCTTGAAGGTGAATGATCGGCAGCACCAAAGGATCCCCTTTGCCAATTGCAGCCGTGGTACCTGACAAACGGCTTTCACCACCTCAGCATTTTCATGAAAGCCCGAATAATCAGCGACAACAACTTGGCAGCTCCAGTGGCTATTGCCAATCTTCTTTTCGGAGCCATCTCGCTTGGGTGACGGAAATGTCATCTTCTTGGCCTATTTCTTGATAAGGTCTCTGATATTCGTTACAAGAAGGGCACACAGTGTATTCAAGAATTTGGTGCATCATTGTTGCGTTTTCCTTGGGTAATTTTTTTACGGATTGGAACAGTACCTTCAATGACCTTGAGGTGTCATTATGGTGTTACATGATGGACTGATTTTTCGGGATGATATTAATCGGTTCAATGATCATACTTTTTCTTCGTATAATTTTTATCCAATTTACTTACCTTTATCATTCGTTTCTTTTCTTATTCGTTTTTTCAAAATTGTTTTATCTCTACTTTTTTCTATCTGTTGTATTTCTCTACATACTCTTAATCTTTCTTTTTCACTTTCAAAATATATGTTATTCACTTTATCAATATTTATCTTTATTATTCCAATGTTTATTTTTTGGTTATTATTATAGACAGCAGAATCAGTTATAATAAATTGATTTTATTGACAGAATCAGTAGAATCAGTGAATTGAAGGTATGAGGAGCTTCCTCCCATAAATTTTCTCCTTTTGTTTGGTTATACCCTTATCCAGAAATAAGTCTATTCCTTATTCGGAACCAGCTCTGGGCATCTCGTTGCTTTTCATTTGGCATGGGAACCACGTCTTCAGTGTGCCGCCAAAAGTGCTAACATATTGATTGCCTTAGCCGAATCAGTAGAATCAGTAAAATCACCTGATGAGACCAGTCCAATGAATGCCACGGAGAATATCTCCACCGGTGACTTCAAATTGGGAATTTAATGTTTTTCTATCTTCAGATCACGCTTTGCCATAGACAGCAAAATTCCTTCAAATTTTTTTACCCGTTGTGCGAGTTCCGAAATTTGTCTCTCTGAGGCAACAGCCCCCTCAATGGCCTTGAGGGATTCGTCTGGTTTTCCTTCATTGAGAGCTTCGCCAGCGAAAGCCAGGTATCGATTTGTTTCCATTATGCACTGCTCCAGCTTTTGTTCCATCTGCTGAACCTGCTTTTCCAGGCCAATCCTCTCTATCTCATCTTTGATTTCTTTTGCATACCAACTTTTCTCTTCTGGGCTCATGGTGTCAAACCGCATGCCGGATTTTTCAGAAAATAGTGAGGAATCGAACTTCAGCAACTTACTGTTTAAATCCTTTAGTTGCATGATGCGATTTTGAAGCTCGTGTTCCTTGGGTAATATTTTCCTTATTTGCTCGATGATAACCTGGCGCGCCCTGGGGATGTGGCCATAACGCTTAATTGCTTTACCAACAGACTTTAGGTCTTCTACGATTCCACTGCTTCCTTTAACAGCTTTTTTAGCAATTGGCCTGATCCATCTTTTGATGAATCTGACCTCCCTGCCAAGAGGCTCGTATTCGCGTTTTTGTGGTTGTTTTTTGATGTTCATCTGCCGGAGCTTCACTTCAAATGTCTTTCTTTCACCACTTGATGATGGCATGAATGACGAAATGATCCCTATTATGGCCAATACCAGTGCCATAATAGCCACTACATTGATAATGGGTAGTGTCTCATCAATCCATGTAAAGAATTCCGGCGCTACTGCATGCATGGCAATGAAGATAGTTATTTAGGCCACCGACCATGCCCCTGGTTTTACGATTCCCATATAATGAAACAGGCGGTAGATCATCACACCAAGTAAGAGCACCAGTATCCCAGCCGCCACAGGCCCAAAGGAGCGTATGCTGAAACCGAATTTTTCCTCTGCCATGACCATTGCAAGAGAAAGGCAAATCCCTGTTCTCGCGCTTATGGCTCTTGCTCCTCTGCCAGTGAATCTTCTACCCAGGGTCACCTGCGCTGCTCCGGTAAATATGAGAAGGTAGATAAACAAGTCCACAATGCCGGAATAGTAGTCATACATTTCAGCGATGTCGAGAAACTCAAAGGGCCTGAATAGTTCTTCCAGCGAAAATGACCACACTGCAGAGGCCAGCATAATAGCCATTAACACAGTTACCACTGCAAGCCTTTTTTGTACTTCCATGAAGGAATCCATGGGCACACTGGTATAAATATCTTGCGCTTTGGAGGTTGAACCACCTGGGAAAATTTCCGATGGAACTCGCTATACAGATATGTCATATGTTTCTTTTTCTTATTTTTTCCTTTTATCAAATATACCGATTTTACATAGATTTATAAGCGTCGTCTCTTGTTAGGGACAAAATCGATAGGAAAATAGACACATCTTCTTTTAATCTGCAAATCTCCATAAGAAATTTACTCACCCACCTCCCATGCCCAGCTTGTTTTGACGCGCCAGTACTCCAGAATGTTTAAATATTTCATCTGATTCCTTTATAACTGATGAAAGAAAATGTCCTGTGGACCGCCTCCAGCTCAGGCAAGATTTATGGAAGATCGTACAGAAACCATGATCGAATCACTTCACAGGGCTAAACGGCGTCGTACTCTTGTCATAAACCCTGACTACCTTGACGATGAAAAACTCCCAGAAGAAGAGCGTACAGCAGTCCTGAAGGAAATCTTTAACCGAAAAATCAGAGAGAAACAGCTCTACCGGATCATTGCGCATCTCACCCCCATCCTCGATGGCATCCATCCCCCATCCCTCTTCATCTATGGTCCCACTGGGTCAGGAAAAACGGTAACTTTGCTTCATGTGCTGTCAACATTCCAGAAAGTATGTGAGAAGAAGGGAAAATCATTTCGGTATGCATACATTGACCTGACTTCTCCTAAGACCTTTTTCGGTGCGCTCAATGAGGTTGCAATTTCGCTGGATGGATCGAGCAAGCGATACAGAAAGGGCATACCCATCGAGTACATGCAGGAATTCATCGCCGAGTCCATTAACAAAACCCCGGGCTTCCTGTGTCTTCTCATCGATGAGGCAGACAATGTCAGACCAAACGCCGATGCCTTTCTCACATTCCTTGGGAAAACTCTTCCACGCAAGGTTTCAAGCCGGCTGATGCTCATTCTCCTGACCAACCGTCTCGATTGGGAAAGAACACTGGATCCCCGCATTCTCAGCTTCCTCAAGAAGACCGACATCATCTTTGAACCATATGACGCGCTCGATCTTCTGGCCATCCTCGAGCTCAGGGTACAGAAAGCCTTGGATACGAGTAAGGTCAAAGATGGCGCATTGCAGAAGATAGCGGCATACGCATTGCGTGAGACAGGAGATGCCCGCAAGGCAGTGGAGCTTCTGACCAAGGCCGTTAAAGTTGCTGAAGAAACCTCTGGGGAGCTTTCAGAAAAAGAAGTGGACATCGCAGAGCACAGCCTGGAGGTTGACAAGACAGAAGAGCTCATAAAATCCCTGGCCAAGCAGCAAAAACTATCCCTTATTGCCTGCTATTCAAGCCTGGCAAAGGGAGCAAAGAAGCTTTCCACAGGGCAAGTCTACGACACCTACCGATCGCTCTGCAACCAGGATGGTATCAGCGCCCTGACCCAGAGGCGCTTTTCAGACATGATAAGCTTTCTGGACCTTTACGGGCTTATCAATGCCAGGGTTATCTCAAAAGGACGATACGGAAAAACTCGCGAGATTTCAGGTTTACTGCAAGAGAAGGTGGTAAAAAGGCTGCTTGAAAGCAGGGCATGGTGAAATACCTCGTTCTCAATCAGGTTTATTTTATTGGTGCCCCTGAGCTGCGAACGAAAGAAAAGGGGCAAAGCTCCGCCCCTCAGGAACAGCAAGCATGAACCCCATTCAGTTCCTTGGAACATGAATCACTATTGATCCCCCACCGATTTCAGTTGTGGCCATGTCATCGTCATCTCCACGCGCATTATCATAAACCACGTATTCAGCACCGTTCTCTTCAAACCAGATTTTTATTCGGAACCGGTCAACATGGAAAGCGTCGTCCGCATTTATGTCAGCGTCAATGGCCGTGAGCATGAATTTAAAATCACCCTCGCCATTGATTGTGCCAGTGCCTTTGTACTTGGCCTTTGCTCCAGCAACCACCAGCCATTCATAGCTGTCGCTATGGAAGTTCAAATCTGCTACCTTGAACTGGAACTCAGTTTGACCAGTGGGAATATTCGCTCCTTTCTTGTACTTTGATACAAAGCCGAAGTTAGCTTTGCCTTCTAATGATGGGTCATCCATATAAGCGCCCTGAGGCGACCAAATCCAGCCACCGCCTGTTACAAACCCGCCTTCTGGGTCATAGACGACAAGGAAGGTGCATTCAGCTGGTCCAAGGTTTCCAGGTGCATCTGTGCCACGGACACAGAGATCATACACGCCTGGGTACTGAACAGACAACGTCGCAGTTACATTTTCAGTGGGGCTGGCGAAGGCATCGGACATCGGCTCCCAAGTGATACCGTCCAGGGAATATTCGGCAGAAGCGATATTTGAGCCGCCTGTTGTCGTATCGTCCACACTGGCCATCAGAATAATATCGGTATTCACTGGTGATGGGTTGGGATTGGCTAATACGTCCGAAGTCAAAGGTCCTTCAAGATCAACCTCCGCCCAACATTGCGTCTGCACCTGCGCATTTGTATCGGTCATTATAGCATTGCTGAGCCCGATAGCATTGGTATTTGTAACTGATGCATTTGAATAATCAACATAAATGACAGGGGTTTCACTGACGGGCACGGAGATTTCACCAATAATGCTGCAATTAGGAATTTCTCCATTTGAATTAAGATTCAATACCCATAGATCATAATTTCCTGCTCCAAAAGAATTTGTATATCCTGTCGCCAGATATCTACCATCAAGAATTTGTTGTACAGACACTACCAGATCATCACCAACATCTCCAAAGATCTTCTGCAACCTGATAGTCCCATCCGAATTGAGATGGAATAACACAGAATCCAAATTGCCGGCTCCAAAAGAGTCGGTAAGTGCTGCCATGATTAATTCTCCGTTGGGAGTCTGGATAAAAGATGTCGCACCTGCATAAGAAATTCCCCATCCATATGTTTTTTGCCAGGTAATAGCGCCATCATAATTGAGCTTCAACATCCGCATCGCCCAAATAGGACGAGAAACCCATGATCCAGATTCAATAAGCATGAGGTATCCATCAGGATTACCATTTTGGTCGATTGTCTGAACAATCAAATAACCTCTTTCCCAAGTTCCTCCCCTATATGTTTTCTCCCAAAAAATGGTACCATCAGAGTTAAGCTTCAATACCCAAGCGGCTGTGCCACCATCAATAGCGCCGGTCGCAATGTACCCACCGTCTGAAGTTTGGATGACGCACCAAAGTGCCTCAAAACCACCCATATCATAGGTTTTTTGCCAATTCACCGTACCATTGAGATTGAGTTTTATTAGCCATCCATCATAGTCTCCTTCACCGAATGACCTTGTCAGACCTGCCACGATGTATCCTTCAGAGTTTCCTTGCTGGTCAAAGGTCTCCTGGACGTAATAAGCTTCTTCTTTATCAACCCCTCCATAGGCTTTCTGCCATGTAATGGTCCCGTCGGGATTAAGCTTCAATATCCACACATCCACTTGGCCAGCACCAAAAGATGTCGTATAGCCCACTGCAATATATCCACCATCCGATGTTGGCTGGATAAAATGGACATAATCATAACCACTTCCACCATAAGCCTTTTGCCACTCAACCGTTCCATCAGAATTGAGCTTCACTATCCAGGCATCAAGACTTCCAGCACCAAAAGAATCGGTTTTGCCCGCTATGATGATTCCGCCATCTGCGGTTTTCTGTGAAGAAGGGGCAAAGTCATTATTATTCCCTCCATAAGTCTTTGACCAGTAATTTACTGCTTTTGATGAAGCGGGATTTAGTAACAAAACACAGATAACTCCCACCAGAGCCAAAGGCCAGAATTTGAATTTTATATTCATCTCTTCTCTCCTTTCTTTTGGGCCTACCATTGCATCTCAATGAGGCAAAAGGGTCCACTCTGTATTTGCAGAAAAACAAAAAACCCCATCCTCCCATTAAAGGGAAACGGGGTTTTGGCTGAATATGCCCGCCATGGTAACCTCCGAATGAAATTCAGTTCCAATAGCCACCAAAACCGACATACGACATTGTATTATTTCAACTTAAAAACTCTATAGACTCATGGACTCAAAATAGCAGAAACCGATCGAATGTCAAGAAAAAAGTTCAATGCCAGCTTTTCTATCTCTTTAGATGAGAATTCCAGACCAGGGAATGAATCCTGATCCTACATGTCAGGCTCAGATTCCTCACTGGCTGCCGTCAAGTACTCAAAGGCTTTCCCCGCCAGCATGCGCAATTTGGGAAGGTCATTTACCTTTCGAGTTCTCTGATATGTTTTCCAAGAAACTCAGATGTTCACCTGATATTTAACCAACAACCAGAAAAGCAAGAGAATGGAGAAAAGGGTCTTAAGCACAATGCTCCGCCCCTCAGGAACAGCAAGCATGAACCCCATTCAATTCCTCGGAACATGAATAACAATCGAACCCCCACCAATTTCAGTTGTTGCCAAGTCGCTATCATTGCCAAGGGCATTATCATAGACCACGTTTTCTATGCCATTAACCTCATACCAGATCTTGATGCGGAATCGGTCAACCTCGAAGCTTGGATGGATATCAGCATCAATGGCCGTTAGCATGAATTTGTATTCGCCTTCACCGTTTATTGTGCCTGTGCCTTTGTACTTGGCCTTTGCTCCAGCAACCACAAGCCACTCATAGCTGTCGCTATGAAAATTCAGGTCTGCCACCTTGAACTGGAACTCGGTCTGACCAGTGGGGATTGTTGCTCCTCTCTTGTACTTTGATACAAAGCCGAAGTTTGCTTTGCCCTCAAGTAATGGGTCAGATGCATAGGCTCCTTGAGGGGACCATATCCAACCACCGCCAGTTACAAAACCGCCTTCTGGGTCATAGACGACAAGGAAGGTGCAGTCTGGCAGACCAATATTACCAGAGGAATCTGTGCCTTGAACGCAAAGATTGTATACGCCTGGGTACGGAACAGAAAAGGTTGCCGCGACATATTCATTCGCACTATCGAAAGCGCCGTCTTGGGCATACATCGGGTACCAATTGACTCCTTCCAAGGAATACTCGGCGGAGGCAACGGTACTGCATGCGTTACTGTCGTCCGTAATGGCGGATAAAGCGATATCAGTATTTACGGCCACTGGATTAGGATTTGCAATCACGTCGGAGGTGACAGGTCCTTCAATGTCCTGAACGGTCACGATCTTGATGGAGTCGAATTCCGAGCTATCATCGATTACTTCTGAATCGAGCTCGCCATCGTTTACTACAAGGATAATCTCATGAATTCCGATGGGTAGAGTAACGTAGGCGATTTCACCCATGGCAATAATCTCATCAGGCTCCAGATTGCCGTTTGCGTTCAGGTCTTCATACCATGTCCAGCTCTCAATGAAATCCCCCTGGTCAGAATCAAACGAGCATGAGCCATCTAAGACAACTACTGCCCCTTCAGGAGATTGGCATTCGTATGCTTCATCTGCTCCTGCACAGGCCATGGGCGGATTATTTATATATTCGCATTGAGTTGCTACCTGTGCATTGCTATCGGTGATGGTTGCATCGCTTTCTATACCTAGAACATTGGTATTTGTAACAGTTGCATTTGTATCAATACCAATGACATTGGTATTCGTAACAACTACACAACTTTCGCCAAGAATGGTGCAATTAGGAATTTCCGCATTTGAGTTAAGTTTCAATACCCATATATCAAAATTACCTGCTCCAAAAGATATAGTATGTCCTGTCGCCATATATCCACCATCAAGGTTTTGTTGTATAGACACTACCGAGTCATAGCCAACACCTCCATAGGTCTTCTGCCAGGCAACAGTTCCATCCGAATTAAGCTGCATTAACAAGAAATCAAAGTCGCCGGCTCCAAAAGAGTTGGTAACTCCTGCCACGATAAATCTTCCGTCGGCAATCTGGATAATAGAAGTGGCTCCTTCATCAGAAATCCCTCCATATGTCTTTTGCCAGCCAATAGAACCATCGGAATTGAGCTTCAATATCCACACATCCTCTCCCCCAGCACCAAAAGATCTGGTAAAACGAGATGACACGATATATCCACTATCATTAGTCTGAAAGAGTGACATAGAAGATTCATCATGATTTCCACCATAAGTCTTCTGCCAATCAATGGTTCCATCTGGGTCAAGCTTTAATACCCAGAAATCGAAATTGCCTGCTCCGAATGAGGTAGTGCAACCGGTCGCGATATATCCACTATCCAAGGTTTGTTGAATGGAAATTATATGATCAGAACCAGCCATACCATAGGTTTTCTGCCAGCTAATAGTCCCATCGGTATTGAGCTTCAGTATCCATCCATCCCAATCCCCTGCATCGAATGATCTCGTTATACCGGCCGCGATGTATCCTTCAGCGTTTCCTTGCAGGTCAAAGGTCTCCTGGACGTAATAAGCTGTTTCGTTGGCACCCCCACCATATGTTTTCTGCCACGCAATGCTCCCATCTGCATTGAGCTTCAATATCCACACATCCTCTCCGCCAGCACCGAAAGATGTCGTGAGGCCCGCTGCAATATAACCACCATCCGATGTTTGGGTGATAAAATTAGTATAGTCTAGACCACTTCCACCATAAGCTTTTTGCCACTGCACCGTTCCCTCAGCATTGAGCTTCACTATCCATGCATCTACACTTCCAGCACCAAAAGAACTAGTGCTGCCAGCGATTATAACACCACCATCTGCGGTTTTCTCAGCGATGTAGGCATGGTCATCATTGGTCCCTCCATAAGTCTTTGCCCAGTAATTTACTGCATTGGATAACGATGGATTCAGCACGATAAAGCTGGTTATCCCTATCAATAAGCACATCCAAGTCTTGACTTTTGGCCTTAGCAGCGATTTCATCTCTTCTCTCCTTTTTCTTGGTCCTTCTATCGCATCTCAGTGAAAGCAAAAGCCTCCATTCCTGTCGCTCCAAGAATAAAAAACACCATCCTCCCTCCCGGGGAAAACAGGGCCGAGCTCATCTGTTTCCGGTTTATTTCTTGAGGCACTCAGAATAGCAAGAATTGAACCAAAGTCAATAACAAAAATCAACAGTATTAATGTCAGGCTAAAACTGGTATTATTTGATGGAAAAAAGGTAGGATTTGAGGCTGGATTTCTGGTTCTTGAGCCCCAGCTTGGTCCGGATGTTGTCCCGGTGGAAATTAATGGCACGCGGAGAGGAATTCAATATGGCGGCGATCTGTTTGGTCGTCTTGTCATGCTTGATAAGATTGGCCACACGAATCTCCGTTGGGGTGAGGTGATAATAATTGGAGAAAAGCCTGTGTAGAAATGGGGAAAGAATCTTATTCAGATTGGACTGAACGATATCCATAAAGGCATGCTGGCGGTCATTCAACCCGCTCTTCCTGAGTTTGCCCAGGTAGGGAAGTACAAGCTCCTTCACGTTGCCCAGTATCTTCTCTTCAACCTCTCTTTTGTCCTCCTCCCGCTTATTCAACAAGACCTTCAAAGCGGTGTTTATTTCCTCCAGGTTGAGGGTCTTGGTCTCCAGTTCCTTCTCTCTTTTTCTCAGGGCCTCTTCTGCCTGCATGCGCTGGGTGATATCGCGCACCGCGCCAATGATCTTTCTGCGCCCGGCGGCCGTGAAAGACCCAGCGTGAATCTCGCCAGGAAAGACTGCCCCGTCCTTTTTCCTGAAGTAGCGCAGCGGGACGTAATTGCTGCCCCGTTCCCTGTCCTTGACTTTCTGGACTGAAACGCGAGTTTTCTCTTTCTCAGCGGAAATGTCGCCCACCTTCAGCGATAGGAACTCCTCTTTGGAGTACCCGAAGAGGGCCAAGGTGGCACGGTTGGCGTCTTCGAACTGGAGTGTTTCCGCGTCAAATATCATTACCCCGTCCGACTCGCTCTCAAACAACTCCCGGTACTTCTCCTCGCTGACCCGCAGGGCCTCCTCTGCGGTCTTCCGTTCAGTGATGTCAGTTATAATCCCAAGGATGGAGGTTTCACCAGCATAGTTTATTAATTTTGTGCTGAGTATTACTTCGATTCTCTTATTGTCTCTGGTAAGGAGGGAATATTCGTATGGTTCAACTTCCTCACCCCGCATGTGCCTGTTAAAATATGACTTCACTGTTTCAATGGATTCCGGCGCGATTAAAAGCAAGAAGTCAAAGCCACTGGAATAGAACTCATCTCTTGTGTATCCCATAACTTCTTCGCATTTTCTGTTAGCATAGACCACCTTGCCTTTGCTGTTGATGAAAATCATATTCGGCGATTCTTCTGCAAGAGTTCTGAATTTCTCTTCCGATTCCTGCAGCAACTCTTCCATCTGTTTTCGCTCAGTAATGTCCTGGCCAATGCTCAGAATACACGGCTCTGCTCCGATCTCAATTAACTCTGCAGAGTAATAAAAACAACGGCTCTCGCCAGATTTTGTGAATAAACTCATTTCCATGTTCCGAATGAGTTTCCCATCCCGTAAAGCCTCTAAGAACTTATCGCGTTGGGAATAATCGCCGCATATTCTTAATTCAAGACACGTATGCCCGATCAACTCATCCCGAGAATAGCCAAAGCAATTCAAGAAGCTATCATTGGCATCAATAAAGCATCCATCTTTCAAGCGGGCTATCGCAATGGGTAAAGCGCTGGAGTGGAATGCTTTGTGAAACAGCTCCTCAGCTAATTTGCGCTTTGTGATGTCCTGGATGGTGGTACGCAGACCTATGATCTCCCCCTTCTGGTTGAGCATGTAGCTATTTTGGGCCAATACCGGAACCTTGGAACCATCTTTTCGCACAAAGGTACGCTCATAAGAGCGGCCTGGCTCAGTGGCCCCGGTTATTTTGGCCCTGAAGGCGTTCTTAGAGGTCTCCCGCTCAACCATGAATTCCCAGGGTGCTCTGCCCAGCAATTCCTCTCGCTCCCAACCCAGCATGGCCAGGGCCGTGCGGTTGATGCGAGTGATGCGCCCTTCGCTGTCCAGTTCGTAATACCCCACCGGCGCCTCATCGAAAAGTTCCTGCAATCTCCGTTGGTTTTCCCGAAGTTCTTCCTCCGACCTTGTGCGCTCGGTGATGTCCTCATAGATGACAAATTGATCCCCGGTCTCAAGCGTTACCGGCCTGAAATGGATTATTTTCTCGGAGCCGTCTTTGCAGCGCACCTTAAAGGTTCGGGGCCTGGATTTTCCGCTCTCTGATTCCTTAAGATCGGCAATCCAGGTGGAGATGACGGTTTTCCGGTATTCTGGATTGGGATAAGCCTTTTTAAACCACTCTTTCCCGGTGGGTATATCCTCCAAACTGTAACCGAAGATATCGATGAACGTCGAATTGACGTACTGGTAACGGCCTCCTTTCCCGATGATGGAGATTCCCAGGGGAGACTCTTCACTGAGAAGGCGGAATATTTCCTCTCCGCGGGGAAACACCCCAGATGGGGGATGATTAGCCGGTTTTCCCCTGGCCCTCGTCCGGGCCTTTGCACGTTGTGCAGTCAATGGCAGAAGCTCCCTCTTTTGTCATTGGCATGCTGGCGCGCCTTCAGAATAAGCCCCGATTTTGCTAAATCTATCAGAAATCTTTGCCCCTGTCCATCCCAAATAATCTTTCCACTGAGACGGCTGGCGTATACAAAAAATATTGAGAACTCTTGAATCTATGAATGACATGGATTCAGGTCATTCACCTCGAAAGACGGGGTGGACTTCCACTCATCGTTACAAATCCTGTAAGGGAAATGGGCGAGCCTTAACAAATTGATGTGCTTGAAGTTGAAATATCTCAAGAACATTGAAACATTGATGTCTTTTTTCAAGCGAACTCATTTGTACGATTCGAACAGAATGTGTTGTAAAATGCGACACGGCGTATCAAACGACACTTTTCACTATATGGCATAATTTTTATTCCGTTCTAGGTCTTGACATGAGTTCGCTATGACCCACATAATCCTTACCGCGCCCGAATTGATTCATTTTTTAGGCTCTGGTTTGAGATCATTGTTTTAGTCCTATCGGGGATTGCGTTTACTTGAGCTGGTGCAACAATGACAGTTATCTGGTTACGCTCAATCCGAAAAGACAAATGGCTGCTGCACTATGGCCAAATCATAATGACCGAGTTTCAATCGGTAGAGCTTAACAAATCAGTGAAAATGAGAGGCAGGTCTCCTTATCGTATCATCTCTCAATGGCTTGATCCAATGAGGAATAAGGTCTACGTTTTCAAGAGCAAGGATATCTGGTTCAATCCTGATGAATTCATGCATAGCAAAGAGATTCAAGTCTGGATTGATCCCAATAACCCGAAGAAATATCTAATGGATACTTCATTTCTGCCTGACAGCGTGGAATAGCCCTTCCTTTGCTGCTCATAAAAGAAATATTCTGGACTCCAACTTTCTCAACTCTTTTTGTGCTGAGAGGAGGAGCGCCTCTTCAAAAGCGACGGCCTTTGCACTTTTTGTACGACTACTGACAGGGTTTTCCAGTTCGGCCTTAATTGATGCAACAAACCTTCTCAAATATCTCACCCGGTCAAAGTCAGACATAACTGGCTGCCAGAGTAAGGTAAAGAGCCGATTCTCCGTGTCCAGGCGCTCGATAGTCATGGTGCCACCCCTGTTTCCTCGATTGTCCATGGATCATCGTTTTCTATCTTTTCGGCTTTTCGTTGGGTAGCAAAATATTGATAGGCCTGATTGAGAACGAGAATCGCTTTGGGAATATCGTTCATGTCGAAACTATTCGTTTTTTTAAAATTGCCTGCACTGTCTTTGTATATACGCTCCAGAACCACTTTGCGGCTATTGAAAAAATTTCCATTGCCCGTTTTTCGCATGTTGGACCAGATGGAGGCTCGTA
>CAZTAS010000142.1:0-17074 GCA_964611635.1 uncultured Thermodesulfobacteriota bacterium | reverse complement strand
GCAATTGGGGGGCGTTTCGGGATATTCGTAATTATCTTAACCGGACACTACTGATACCAGTTGTATATTCGGTCCCAAAAAAAAATGCGATCAAATGCAGTAGAACGGCATGCAGCCTCTAATGGAGGAGATTCCCAATAAACTAGGTCTGCACAAGGGCCAGTAGATTGAAAAATTGTGGAAGCAGATGCAGTGATTACGAGCCAGAGTTCATCTAATTGTGCTCTGCAGTATTTGAAGCTTTTTGGAGCCTTTTGCGAAACAATTAATGATATTTCATCTGCTGAAACTCCTATGGAAGAAGCGTTAACATTGATACACTCCCATGAGACATTGCGGCAATCAGTTTTTATAAGAATAACCTTCGAGATATAAGCATTAAGCAAAGGAAAATTTGATAAAAATTTCGTAATAGTCCGTTCACCAGAATGATTAACTGAGTAATCTTGTGCCAATTGAACAAGTTCCTTGGCAAGATCATTTGCATGACGTAAAGGTAGGGATCTATTCCGTTTGAAAGCAACTAACCCGGTAATATGCTGTAATATTGGCCTATGGCTGATTCTGCGGCGTATACTGGTTTGCACTTGGCGCCATGTGGAAGCAAGTTGTTTGCCAGGAGATGATTCTCCAGGCTTTGTATCAACATAATAATCCGTATGCTCTACCCCGATTTTCAGCCTTTTTTCACCCATCTCAACAGTAGCTTGTACATCTGGTTTTTCATTTGTTTTGAGGTTTAAAACGCGATAATTCATAAATTCCAAGAATTCTCTAATCAGCCTCTTTTCAATTTCCTTTTTATTCTTTATTTTCATCTTTCTTTACGATTGCCCAAACAAACTTGTAATTGTATCCGCCAGAGGTTATGACTGAAAGGAAGATGAGAACATGGACTGGTGATAAGGATTAATCACGGTGGTTTTAGAGCTTGGAGCTCTTTCTATAATGAGCCGGGTTCAACTGATTACATTAATGATATTAAACTTTTCGGTCTTAGGATATATATCAAATCTATGCCTTAAAAATAAGCATGTCAAGGAAAAACTTAAAAGGGCCACCCGCCTTATCGCCCTGCCACTCAATATTTTAGAAGCTGTATCAAGTAAAAGCGGCGACCGATGATTATCAATCGGAAATGAACATTGTGGCCGGATTTCGGGCCGAGAGATGTGCGGTGTCGCCGACAGTACTTGCCTCTTAATAACCGGCGGCACACCCGTCCTTTCGACGGTCGGAGCCCCCTAAAAGCACGTCCTGGGAGTCATCCCATATGATCCCCTGGCCGCCTCCAAATTGATTTGTATCACCCGGTAGTAAGTCCGTTTCGTGCCCTCGCTCCGTCAGCGCCTGCCGGATCTCTTCAGGGATTCCCTCCTCCAGATCGATCTTGTTATATCCCTGGTACCGTACGCGTGGGGCGTCTATGGCCTCCTGGATGTTGAGGCCAAAATCAACGATATTCATGAAAACCTGGGCGTGACCCTGAGGCTGCATGTCTCCTCCCATGACCCCGAAGCTCATCCAGAACTTCCCGTCACGAAAGACCATGGCCGGAATGATGGTGTGCATGGGCCTTTTCCCCGGCTCCAGGGCGTTGAAATGCTCAGGATCCAGTGAAAAGGAGGAACCTCGGTTCTGGAGGATGATTCCGGTGCCTGAAACCACCATGCCCGAGCCGAACTTATGGAAAAGGCTGTTGATGAAGGAAACCGCCGTTCGCTCCCTGTCCATGACTGTAAGGTAAATGGTGTCGGAAATGGGCTCAGCGGGTCCCGCCTGGACGGACGTTGCTGCTCTTCTCGGGTCGATGCCTTTCCTTCTGAGCTCAGCATATGGTTTTGAGGCCAACCATTCCACCGGGATACGGCGAAACTCAGGGTCGGTGATGTAGGTGTTCCTGTCTGCAAATGCCACCTTGATGGCTTCCAGCAGCAGATGGAGATACTCAATGCTGTTATGGCCCATGGCGGTTACGTCGTAGCCCTCCATAATGTTCAGGATCTCGATGGCGGCCAGCCCTTGCCCGTTGGGTGGGAGTTCCACCAGAGTATGCCCACGATAATCCGTTGAGATGGGCTTCACCCACGTGGAACGATGATTCTCAAGGTCCTCTAAAGAGAGATACCCCCCGTTCCGATGCGAAAATTCGACGATGGACCGGCCGATTTCGCCCCGATAAAATACGTCTTTGCCACCGTCGGCAATCAGACGGAAGGTTCGGGCCAGATCCTGGTTGACGAACCGCTGCCCCGGCCGAGGGGCCCGGCCATCCGTCAGGTACGCGGAGGCTGAAGAGGGATGGGAACTCAGCAGGGGGATACTGGCCTCCCACCCGCCACTGATCACTTCGGAAACCGGAAAACCCTCCTCCGCGTAACTAATGGCATCTTCCAGCACGCGGGACAAGGGCCATGAGCCGAACTTCTCCAGCGCCTCTGACCAACCATCCAGTGCACCGGGCACGGTTACCGGGATCATCCCGGTGGTGGGCATGCTTTTGTATCCCAGACGTTGCAAGGCCTCAATTGAGATCCCGCGCGGAGCTCGGCCGCTAGCGTTCAACCCGTGCAGTGCACCAGTGGGGCCGTGGTAAATCAACATGAACATATCGCCGCCTATCCCCGTTGAAAAGGGCTCTACCACACACAATACCGCCGCAGCCGCCACGGCCGCATCTACGGCGTTGCCTCCTTCTCTTAGCACGCGCAGGCCAGTCTGGGTGGCTAGGGGCTGGCTGGTAGCCACCATTCCGCGAGTGGTCATGACTGCGGAGCGCTGAGCTGCTGCTTTCCATTCCCTTTTCCGGTTGTAATGGAACTTCATTTTAGTTTCCTCCACAAAATAATCATTGCTGATCCCCGTACTGATGAGCGATTCAAGAATTCAGGTGATAATACCTTAGCTCCTGGCTCCCTTTCAGTCAAGCCAATTTGGCGAGGTGGAACCTGGTTTCAATAGGGATGAGAAAATTGAATGTGAAACTTGACTTGATAATCAGGACTTTGTATATGATAAGTGTTTGGGTAATGGCTTGCTTTAATAGTGTTACAGGATGCGCAAATGGGCCTGGATCTTGATTCATTCTTATGAAAAGAGTGGAGCAAGTGCTTTTATCATTTTAAAAAAGGAGACTACGCTCATGTCTGATGAACAAACACGTAAATGCCCACAATGCGGCAAGGATGTGACGCCGAAAGTCAAGTACGCAGATGCTGAAGATCCCGGTCGTTCAGGATCGGAAAAGGAAGAAAAGACCATACGCATTGAGAGCTACTTCGTCTGCCCGCTCTGCGGTGCCCGTCTTTCCTGAAATTTTACACTGAAATGTAAGGTATTGCCTTGTGTGCGCCCGGAATTGACCTCGTGCTCCCTCAGTCCCTATATGAACACAGGACGCTGACTTCCCCTTGGAATTAGAAAAATTACGCCCTTTTTGTAGCAGAATTCAGTAAGCTTTTCATTGATATCCGTGGCTTTCGGCTTGCTCGGCCCTTCGTCCATATCACGCATGTGCTCACAGATCTTACACCGCAGAGGGCCATCAAAATAGGGTAGGCACTTTTTTCCATATCTCGCTAAGAATTTTTACCGCAGATGCAGACGACTGCGCGTGGTAAACTCGGCTTTTCCGGGTAAATAGTTTCGTGCATCTGAGCTATACTGGTGGAATTATTGAGGTTTTCTTGATGTCACCCGTAAACTTGCTCTGATGGATGATTAAAAAAGAGATGTAGCCATTGGGTGGATCGAGAAGACCGGGGGTAGCGCTGCAGCCACGATGTCATGGCTAAAGCAAAGGCGTTTAAAACTCCCAATTTGCCTGTAAATTAATAAAGAAGACCACTGTAGGAGTCGGGATCGACCTCCTAGGCCACCCCGTTTGCAGAGGGAACATATACTTTCCAATTTCACCATTGGCTTTGAAATAAATCGCTTTTTTCCCTCTTGGCAACCGAGTTCATCTCCACACTTTACAAAGTTCATGAGGAGATCACTTCGATCTCTGTTTCATCCAGATGATACATGGAGCCATCTTCCATCCGCACGGTCACTTTGATCTGGCCCGTGGCCAGCTTATGGACATTATAAACTATGCCCTTCTTGCCGACAATGGAAGTATCTCCAGGAATGCTCTGGATAACGATGACCTTGTCCCCCTTTTTCATAGGCGTCCTCGTTGCCGCCAGGAAATCTTGCCTGTTCATCACCAAATTTACCTAATGATTTCAAAAGGATGATGTGTCATCCCACCTGTGGCAAAGGTTGAACTGAAACTTGTTCTTATGAGTAAATTCTTAATAATTTAATAATTATATCATAATATTATATATAATAGCAATATTTTTTTGCTTTGCATCCATAATAGATAGATACTCCGTGGTATCTCCTTATTAATTGTAGAGAAAACGACAAATGGACTTTGCCACTTTCCTTAAGAAAACACTGGCTCCCATGGGGCTTGATTGGCGCCGTTTCCGGAGGAAAAGCATCCAGCGTAGGGTCATGGCCAGGATTCAGGAACTCCGCATCGCCTCATTTCGCAAGTATGCCGAGAGGGTAGCGGAATGCCCGGAAGAAAAAGCCCGGTTCTGCGCCTATATGTCTGTGACCATCTCGAGATTTTTTCGGGATCACGAGCTTTTCCAGACCCTGCGGGATCAAGTTTTGCCCGAATGCGCTGAGCGCCACTTGTCTGATGCCAGGCTTCTCGTCTGGAGCGCGGGATGCGCCAGTGGAGAGGAGCCTTATAGCCTGGCAACCCTCTGGCGGGAATATTTTAATATGATGCCGATCGAACTGAAAATTCTTGCAACGGATATAGATCCGCACTGCCTCTGGCGGGCATATCAGGCCGAGTACGGCCCCAGTAGTCTAAAAGAAGTGCCTAAGGAGCTTGTAAAGACCCACTTTGAGTCTCTGGGGCAAAAATTTCGGGTACGAGCCGAAATTCGACAAATGGTGGAATTCAGAGTCCACGACTTAATTAACGGTGAGATTCCAGGGTGTTTTAGTCTGGTTTTGTGCAGAAACACGGCTTTTACTTACATATTGCCCTCGTTGCATGCAGGCATCGCACGAAAACTTCACTCGGCCTTGGAGCCGGGTGGTTTTTTGGTTATCGGGCAGAAAGAGAGACTTCCGGCCGAAAGCGAGGGCTATTTCGAGCCTAAGGGTACGTATATCTTCGGCAGAAAAGGTTAGCACACTCATCATTAATGGGCGTGTAGCCCCAGCACTATGGCATATTGATTCCTTATCCGAAAATTCTTATATTATCGATAATAAGGTTGCTTTCTTTGGCGAGATGTCTTATATTGCCGGGAAAGAGCGATTAATTCTGTGAATGGAGAATCCCATGAGTATATCTTGTGTTAGTAATGAGGAGACGCGGGTGCTTGATTTATTGTGCCGGGAGGCGCGAGGCGCCGGGGCCTCTCGTGCGGTGGGAATCGGTGCGCGGGACGTGGTGGTGGACCCCCGGGCGCGGCTTAAATGTCAGGTTCCCCTGTGCAGCCACTACGGAAAGAGCATCATGTGTCCACCCAATGTGATGAGGGTGGAGGAATTCCGGCATTACTTAGATCGATATCGCTGGGGAATTATTTTACAGGTGGAACTCCCTGTTCCCGCAGAGATAGTTCCGAGCGACTCGGATGCCCCGTTCGTGCAGCGGATGTCTCATGGGGACTTCCGGGCCCAGCCATCGCACCGCGACTTCCGCAGCAGGGGCAAACAATTACTCACTTCTGTGGTAAACCGCGTAGAGGGGATGGCAATGCGTGAGGGATATAACTTTGCCGCCGGTTTTGTGGGAGGAAGCTGTGCTCTTTGCGACGTTTGCGTTGGTCCGGGCAGTCCCAAGGGATGTCGCAAGCCTTTTCAGGCACGCCCCGCAATGGAAGCCGTGGGCATCGATGTGTTCTCCACTGCTGAGCGTGCCGGTCTCCCTTTAACCCATTTGCTCAGGGGCATCATTCGGTGGACTGGATTGGTATTGGTGGATTGAAGCGAAATACTGCCAGTCACGCCCCGTCTTAACTCATCATCCATTTCAGGCTAATCACAAATAGCTCAGCCATCCCTCATATTTGGTGTTCCTTCCCTTTACAACGTCGAAGAAGGCATCCTGGAGTTCCTTGGTGATGGGACCTCTTTGACCTGATCCGATGACGCGGTCATCCACTTCACGAATGGGCGTTATCTCCGCAGCTGTGCCGGTGAAAAAGAACTCATCGGCACAGTAGAGTTCATCTCGGGTAAAGCGCTCCTCCACTAACTCGTATCCCAGGTCGCGTGCGATGGAGATGACCGCGTCCCGAGTGATACCGCCAAGGATGGAGGTGAGGGGTGTGGTCTTGATCAGACCATCCCTGATGATGAATATATTCTCGCCGCTTCCCTCCGAGACATACCCCTCCGTGTCCAGGAGGATGGCTTCGTCATAGCCCATTTTCATTACTTCGCGTTTGGCCATAACAGAGTTGACGTAATTGCCGCAGATCTTTGCCTTGGACATTGAGCTGTTCACATGGCCCCTGGTGAAAGAGGAGATCTTGACGCGAATACCTTTCTGAAGCCCTTCTTCTCCCAGGTAGGCACCCCAAGGCCACGCAATAATAGCCGTACGGACGGGGTTGTTGCCCGGATAAAGCCCCATGACGCCCTGCCCGATCCACACCAGTGGCCTGATGTATCCCTCTTTCAACCCGTTGACGCGCAGTGTCTCTTTACATGCCTCGGCGATGACTTCCCGGCTATAAGGGATCTCTATAAAGGCGATTTTGGCTGAATTGAACAACCGATCAACGTGCTCCCTGAGGCGGAAAATAGCAGACCGACCATCGTGGCATTGATAACAGCGAATTCCCTCGAAAACGCCCAGCCCATAATGAATGGTATGGGTAAGAATATGGACATTAGCCTCGTCAAAGTTGACTAATTTCCCCTCCATCCAGATCTTTTCTGTCTTTTCTACCATAAATAGATTCCTCCTCTATTATGAATGTGTCATAATTAAACAATATTTTAACCGTTGTCAATGGGTTTTCCACTCCAACATCTTGCATTTAATGGATCTACAAGGATGTGATGATGCAAGAGCATTGAAATTCCACCGACTGTGCGATAAATTCGTTATACAGGAGTACGATATTTTTGCGCATCGAAGGAGAGCTCAGTCATCATGTTTTCGTCTTGCAGAGGGATAAAGGCGCATCTCGGTTGGAAAAGCTGCGGCGGAATCGCAACTTATGGGGGGGTCTTTTTCGCTGCTCTATTATTCTTTTCCATAGGTCTGGGGGCCGCCAGCCGGTCAAAGGGGGCGGAACGCTATTTCCTGCTATCCGGCTTCACCATCGCACAGACAGGGGATTGGATCACGCCCGTTTACGAGGGAAAGCCTAGGTTCCAGAAGCCTCCCCTGGCCTACTGGTTGATCGCTGCGTCATACAGGCTCTTTGGTGTCCATCTATGGTCAGCACGGCTGCCATCCGCTGCGGCTGGCGCTCTGGGCGTGATGCTCACTGGGCTGCTGGGAGAATGGCTTTTCCGTTCAAGAAAGGTGGGGCTGCTTGCTGCCTTATTTCTTGCCACCTGCACGGGATACCTGATCCAATCCCGCATGGCGGTTACTGACATTTATCTCCTGCTGTTCTTTCTGGCGGCCATGACACTTTACGCCAGAGAACTTTTCAGCCCGAAAGGTTCTGAGCTGCGGCGGATGGGGATGTGGGCCGCCATGGCCATGGCTTTCCTAGCAAAAGGGCACCTTGGGCTCATCATACCCTTTATGATTGCGGTGGGCGTTGGCTTCCAGCGGGAATTCTCCATGAAAAAAGCCCTTCGGCCGTGGGTTTCGCCCCTGGGCTGGCTCATTTTCCTGCTCATCGCCGCCCCGTGGTTTGTGGCTATGCGCCGGATCCACGGAAGTTCATTCTTCGACTATCTCATGCGCAGCGAGACAAAGAGGAGGGTCGGATTGTCCCTTTTCAACATCGGGTGTAATGCAGCGGTGTACACGAAGACATGGTTCCTTTACTTCTTCCCTGCTTCGTGGTTTTTCACAGTAGCCCTGGTAAATCGAAAGAGAGAGCGTGGTGGAACAGATGAAAAATTGCGGTTCCTGTGGACATGGATGGCTGCAGTGCTGTTTCTTTTCGTGGTTCTTGTTTATGAGTTTCAATCCGGCTACTACCTCGTGCCCCTGACCCCTGCCATGGCCTTGCTGGTCGCCTCCCATTCAGTGCGAAATGATGGCGCGGCTCGCTTTCGACGATTATGGCACGGATTTTTCTTGGCCATCATTTTTTTAATAGGCATGATGTTCATCGCCGCGGCTATTGCAACCCTGGTAACGGGATGGTGGAGCGCGCGGGCCTTTTTCGTGAACGTTGCCCTGATGGCCGTGACCGGGGCTGGCGGGCTGAAGCTTTATCGATATCTGAAATACGCTGAATCGGAGATCTGGAGGCCGCTGTCGGTAGCGGCGGCAACAATTGGAGCTTTTCTGGTGATCATCATTGGCCTCTGGGAACCCATTTTCAAGGAGCCGGAGATTGTGCGGATGTTAAAATCCGCCTCCCGGCGGCCCGGCCCACATGATCGGCTGTACACCGTGGGGATCAGGGAGCGCGACAGGAGCTGGTTAGTGGTGTTCGGACAACATAGGATCGACCGCATTTTCTCCGGGCCTTCAGCAGTGGAGGAAGCGAACCCGATCCTTCGGGAAGATAAGAACAGGGCGTCCGGCCGGACATTCCTGGCCATACATCCAGAGGATCTCCCGAAGCTTGAGAGGGCTTTTCGCCAAAAGTTCGTAATTGTCGGGAAAGGATGTCAAATGGACTGGACAAAAATCCGCCAGCGATTGAGGTTGAAGGATATCCTCACGGCGAAGCTTCACCCCGGCAACCCCACGATCCAGCGCTGTGTGTTGCTCCTGGCCAGCACTCCCGAATCGCCTTGAGGGAGCTTAAGGCCCCAGACGGAGCCGCCGAAAAACCTCTGCATACTTCATCCCCTTGGGCTTTCCCAGTTCGGAGAACCTTTCGCGAATCCAGGAAACAAAGGATTCGTCTGACCGAAGCTGGCTTTTATGGCAGAGGAGGGCAGCTGTCTTCTCTTGCATGACCGGCGAAATATCGACCCACACGTCCGGCTTGTGCGTGCCGAAAAAGTAAATCTCCGAGACCTTATGAGGCTCGTATCCTTCGAGGAGAAGCTCCGGAAAGTAGTTGCGGTTCCCGGCAGCGGGATAGATAGCGTCGAACACGGCCTCGCCCACGGCCCGATGGTCGGAATGGCAGATGTACTGGTTTTCGAATAAGCGATTGGCAGGATCGTGAGTCAGTACAATATGGGGCCTATATTTTCGGATCAGGCGGACCAGTTCCCGACGCAAATGATGGTTGTTTTCAACCTCGCCATCCCGTAACCTGAGGAAAACCAGGTCCTTAGCTCCCACATTGGCTGCGGAACAGCGCTGCTCGTTTTCCCGCATTTCCATTAAATTTTCCGGGGTGATGCCCGGGTCGTCCGTTCCCTTGTCACCACTGGTGCAGAGGACGTAGATGATTTCCTTTCCTTCCCCTGCCCACAAGGTCATGGTTCCACTGCACCCGAAATCCAGGTCATCGGGATGGGCACATATCACCATGACCCGATTTTTGCTTTCCGATATCTCCACCATGTTTTTCCCTTTCATTTGAATTGCTGCAGGCACTTCTCTGTTTCAGCCATGCATTGGAATTATTTTGGCGGCTCCCATATCACGTCCCGGTGCCGGTGCACAACGTTGCAGTATCGGGCCAGCATGAAGAGGTAGTCTGATAGCCGGTTCAAATATTTCACAATGGGGCCAAGATCATCTTTGCCGGCCGGGACATTCTTGAAGGAGCCGGCCAGTTCAACCACGCGGCGCTCGGCGCGCCGGCACACGGTGCGACAGACATGGGCCCACGCGGCTGTGGGGTGACCACCGGGAAGGATGAAGCCGCCAATGGGTTCCAGAGTAGACTGCAAGTTGTCGATGGCCTGCTCCAGGGTCCGGATTCGATCTGGATCGAGGCTCGGCACCATACTGTCGGAAGCGTTATAGGGATAACTGGCCAGCCGAGCTCCGATGCAGAACAGGTCGCTCTGGATACTGGCCAGCTCCGCCAGGATTTTCTTGTGCTCTCGCTTGTCAAGGGCGGCTTTCAGAACGCCCAGGAAAGAGCTGAGTTCGTCCACTGTTCCATACGCCTCAATTCTCAGATCGTTTTTCTGGACGCGCTCGCCGCTGAAAAGCCCGGTTTCTCCCCGGTCACCCGTTTTCGTGTAGATCTTTCTAGTTTTTGATGTCATATTCAGAACACCTTATGCGGTAATATACCGGCCGTAGTTCGTGGAAGCTGAGCGGGACGCACGGCCTTTGAGGTTTGATCCCACTTTGTGTTCTTCGGTCTATTTTTTCAACTTATGTCATTGGTACTATATATATTGATAAGCTGTTCGTCAATATCGCCCCTGCCTTCCCATTTTTCGCTTTTGGCTTGACAAAGGGATTGTTCTCTATCCATAATCGTGCCGCCGGTGGTAGATGGGAATGCATCAAGGAATTATGGCTCCAACACGAATTTCTTGAGGCTGCTATGTATTTTTGAAATGAGGCAAAGCTGCCTCATTCAGGATTATAGGCCATGAACACAGATTTTGTTTACTGGGAAACAAGATTTCGGAATGATGGCAAGGTGTGGGGAGAGAAGCCAAGCCTTACGGCCATTGAGGCGGTGAGGCTTTTCCGAGATTTCGACGCCAGAAAGATCCTGGTGCCGGGCTGTTCATACGGACGCCACTGCTTACTGTTCGCAAGGGAGGGGTTTTCAGTCACGGGCTTCGATGTAGCTCTGAGCGCGCTGCACATTGCTCGTGAATGGCTTTTATCCGAGTCTGTCTCATCTGCACTGGTCCAGGTGGATGCTAGGTGGTGCCCTTTTGCGCCGGGGTCATTCGAGGGAGCTTACCTGTTCAACTTTCTGCACTTTTTCCTGCGCGAAGACAGGGCCCGGGTGATGAGAGAACTCCGCCGTGTGCTGGCCCCCGGGGCTCCTGTGGTCCTGAGCGTTTTCAGCGAATTTGACCCTGGATACGGCAGAGGCACAGAGGTGGAGACCGGGACGTTCGACGCCAGAGGTGGCAGACCAGCCCATTTTTTCAGCGAGGCGGATCTGCTGGAGCAACTCGCGGGGTTCCATATAGCGCGTTTTCAGAGGGTAGAGGAACGTGAAGACCACGGGGGGAAGGAGCATGCCCACATGCTCTGGGCCGCTTGGGTTTTAACTCCTAAATAATCCCGGTCTCCTGTCTTGCGGCTGACATAGCTCACGCGCATGCGTGATTTCATATCGGATTATATTCGTATCAGTAACGTAAGGCGTAGCACAAGATTTTTCCAGGGTTCTAAATGTTCCCTTTCTCCAAACGTAAGGGCGGGTTTTATTCCCGCCCTATAAAGTCCTGTTGCATGGTCGTGATTATTCATGGCAGGACGTCCCCGCCACCCTCAGCAAGGAACCCGCTCTATGACTACAGCAACGTAAGGAAGGGAATAAACCTCGCCCTTACATTGTGGCTCGCCTATTAGAAGCCATTTGCCTCCATAGCGTTGCACAAAGTGGCTGAACCGAGAGCGCCTGCCACGATCCTTCTTGTCAGACCTGGAACTGGTGGCAAAGGCATGCGTATTTAAAGGTTTATATTGGAATACTTTCTCCAGGGCCGCGTCTCTGACTTGTTCTCCAGCAGGTCCAGAGACCGGTTGATGATTTTGCGCGTATCGCGAGGCATGATCACGTCGTCGATGTATCCACGTTCGGCTCCGCGGTAAGGATTCTCGTACATCTTGTGGTATTCTTCGATCCTTCTGGTCTTCACTTCTTCGGGATTGTCGGCATCTCTGATCTCCCTTGCAAAGATGACGCTGGCCGAAGTGTCCGCGCCCACGATTGTCACCCTGGCATTGGGCCATGCGTACATGAAGTCAGCCCCGGTGTCCTTGCAGCACATCCCCAGATAAGCTCCTGCAAATGATTTCCGAATGATTACCGAGACCTTGGGCACCGTGGCATCGATGTATGCATAAAGCATCTTGGCGCCGTGACGAAGAATCCCCTTCCACTCCTCTTTGGAGCCGATCCAATAACCCGGTGTGTCGTGCAGGTTCACCAGGGGTATGTTGAAGAGGTCACAGAATCTGACGAAGCGGGCCACTTTATCCGCGGCGTCGCAGTCGATGGCACCGGCCAGCCAGCTCGGTTGACTGGCTACGATCCCCGTCGATCGGCCGCCGAATCGCGCAAAGCCGATTATGACGTTCTTGGCGAAATCCTTGAAAATCTTGAAGAAGTAGCCATTATCAACAATCCGGTTGATCACTTCGTGCATATCGAAGGGCTTTGATGGTCGCTCTGGCACCAGTTCGTCCAGCTCAGTAACTACTCTGTCAGGATCATCATCGGTCTCAACCAGGGGCGGTTTTTCTTTGTTGTTGAAGGGGAGGAATTGCAGAAGCTCCTTAGCCTTATCCAGGCTGTCCCGGTCATCCTCAGTGATAAGGTGCGTTTGTCCGGTTTTAAAAGCGTGGGCATCTACACCGCATAGCTTCTCCAGGGTGATGTCTTCACCTGTTTGCGTTTTCACAAACGCGGGCCCGGCGATACCCATGAAACCCGTTTTCCTGTTTTGGAAGACAAAGTCCTGCATGATGGGATGGTAGGCCTGACCTCCAAGGCATGGGCCCATCATCAAAGCTATCTGCGGGATGATTCCTGAGGCCAAAATTTGCGAGCGAAACAGCCATGCATAGCACTGTAAGGTATCCATCCCCTCCTGGAGCCGTGCTCCTCCCGAATCGTTCATCCCTACAAAGGGGATCCCTTTCTCCTTAGCCATGTCTATGGCCTGGGCGAATTTTTTGCCGTGGTACTCGCCGAAGGTGCCGGCCATAGTGGTATAGTCCTCGGCAGCGGCCATCACATATCGGCCGTTGACCTTGCCGAAACCCACAATGACTCCTTCGGCCGGAACCTCTCTCCTGTCCATTCCGAAAGCCGTGGTCCGGTTTTTGATGAACAAGCCGATTTCGGTGAATGTTCCTGGGTCAAAAAAATATTCGATTCGCTCGCGCGCCGACATTTTCCCGCTCTTGAGCTGTTTCTGGACGGCTTGTTCTCCACCCATGGCCATGATTTTGTTTCTTTTTTCCTGATATTCCTCATAAATGGCCTGGTATCCCTTTTGTTCCATCATTTCCTCCTTAGCACACTTACAGAATTATCCCCAGCCGCACCTTGTGAAAAATCGTCTTTGCAACCAATTACCTTTATCGGCTTGCTTTCCGGTAGCCTAGCTGGTCCATAGCGATGATCATTTTCTGAATGTTGGCAGTCCCTTCCACGATCTGGTACAGCACCGCATCGCGGAAGTAGCGAGCCACGGGGTACTCCGTGGAGTATCCGTATGCACCCAATATTTTCATGGCGCTGTGGGCGGCCCTGGCGGCCGCTTCACCGGCAAAATACTTGGCGTAAGAGATCTCCAGCCCATTATTGATCTGGCCCTGGTCTTTCTGCCAGGCAGCCTGATAAGTCAGCAGCCGGGCGGCCTGAACCTCCACCGCCATGTTGGCTATCATCTCCTGGTTCATCTGAAACTGCCCTATCTGTTGGCCGAACTGGACCCGCTCCGTGCAGTACCGGGTTGCGGAATCAAGACAGGCCTGCGCCACGCCCACCGCTCCGGCCGCACAGCTCAAACGCGTCTGATTGAGCGAGGTGAAGATGTGCCTGACGCCATGGCCGTGGTCTCCCATGAGGTTTTCCCGGGGAACCATGGCATCCTCGAGAATGACAGTACCGGTGATGGAGGAGCGGGTTCCCATCTTGTCCAGAATTTGTGTGGAGATGCCCGGGAAGTTCTTCATCTCCACGATAAAGGTGGACATTCCCTTGCTCTTTTTTTCGGGTTCCGTGTAGGCATACACTATGCACAAGTCGGCAATGGGGGCATTGGAGACCCATGTCTTTGTCCCGTTCAAGACGTAGTGGTCGCCATCCAGCGCCGCCGTCGTCTTGATGGCCAGCACATCGGAGCCTGCATCAGGCTCGGTGATGGCGAAACAGCCTATCATGTCCGCGCTGACCAGCGAGGGGATGTATTTTTGCTTCTGGTAGTCGTTGCCGTCCCTTAAGATGGAGAGGGCTGACCCAACTGTCTGCATATTGAATGAGACCCGGATGGAGCTGGATGCGCGGGCAATCTCCTCGCTGAGAATAGCCATGTTCATGAATCCGGAACCCGTGTTGGTGCCGCCGTATTCCTCGGGAATAATGGTGCCGAAAAAACCCAGCTCACCCATCTTCTTTATGATTTCTATGGGAAAGTGATGTTCTTCGTCCCACTTGTCGGCAAATGGCACGATTTCTTTTTCGGCAAAAGAACGGGCCATCTCCTGCATAGCTTTTTGCTCTTCAGTCAGCGCGAAATCCATGATGAACCTCCTTGTGTTTTTGCTATCATTACTATATTCACAATTAAGCCCAAGAAATTCAAAAAGGCTTCTTTTCTCAATCATTAATACCGCAAAAGGTATATCGCCGGGAAAATATTCGACCAATACATTCTTTTTTACGCCAAAATGATATAACATCAACCGATTTCTGGATTGTCAACGGTTGGTGGTTTCTCTATTTCTTGACATGTTTTCCCATCATCACATGCCAAAATTGCCAGGGCGATGAAAACAATAATGGTGGCAAACAACTTCTACTGTGCTGAAATTTTCGTTAAACGCGACATAAATAATACCCCGAAATCGAAATAGCATTTAAAGAAATGAATAGTTAGACTGCTCATGGGTAAAACAATTTTCTCATGTTGTCAATAGCATATTGGATTGGCCGAATCGCATCTTCATAGGATCAAGGGGCAACGCATGAATTCTCCGAAAAAACATTGCGCGCCCCTTCAGCTCCTTTTCAGAGACCCACCTTATAGATGATACGGCTTCTCCCGGAGAGGTCAGGTAAGATAATATCACAAGGGCGGTCTCGAAGCCCACATCTTCCTTAAAAAAATTTCCGTCTTCCAGGACTTAATAAATTGTTCGATTGCTGAGAGTGATCTCAATATACAGATCACAAAGCCGAATTTGATACCGAGGCAAGCCCTCGCCGGAAAGGTATGAAGAGCCTGATAGGCGGCAAATCACCTTAGAATCCAGTTTGCACAGAAGGTTTTCCCCAAGCAGACGTCCACCTCGGTGGACTTTTCATACAGCATTGTGCTATTTTTTTAATAATTATATTTTTTATTTTTTTACATTCAGCATACAGAATTTCTTCCTCTTTTGGTAGTACTTTTTAAATTCCTAAAATCTGATATTTATTTTAACAAAAATTTGTTCCTACTTAACCGGTAGGAAGAAAGATGGTAGAAGTGTGAGAATAGTAATTTCGTATACGCTAGAAGGGAAAACAATGAGATATTTCCAGGTTTTATGGCGCCTGGAGGCTGATTTATCTTGACAATAATGATAAGAAAAGTAAATACTGTTTTAAGAAAAAGGTTTCATCCTGTATTGGAAATATTTTATCTGGATATGCCGTTTTTTGTGAAGAGATACTGTTATTGCGGAAATGGAAAAAATTAGCATCTAAAATCTTTGTAAATGTCGCCAGAATATGAGGAACGAGACAGTGGGCAAAGTGCAACCTAATGAAAATCCTGACATGACACTGGATATCCGTGAGGACCACTGCCCCATCACGTATGTCAAGACCAAGCTGACGCTGGAAGTCATGCAGAGCGGCCAGACCCTGGAGGTGCTGATACAGGGGGATGAGCCCTTACGGAATGTGCCGCGCAGCGTCCGGGGTGAGGGCCACACAATCTTATCGGCCAGGAAGGAGCATGATTATTACAGGCTTTTGATTCGCAAGGCATGACCGAGGGTCGGTCTTGATAGCCTGAGCACACATAATACAATTCTTTATCATCAAGGTATAAACGGCAACAGGGAATTCAAAGGTATGGAAAAGTTTTTTGGGCTCTCAGAGAAGCAACTGTTGCGCTACAGTCGCCAGCTCATCCTCCCCGGCGTCGGGGGCGCGGGCCAGCGCAAGCTTGGCAACGCCCGCGTTCTGTTCATTGGTGCAGGCGGGCTTGGCTCACCGGCGGCCATCTACCTGGCGGCGGCAGGCGTTGGGACCATCGGGCTTGTGGATTCGGACCGGGTTAATCTGAGCAACCTTCAGCGGCAGATACTTCATCAAACACGGGACCTGAGGCGCCCGAAAGTCGCCTCAGGCAGTGAGAATCTTCGCGCCATCAACCCGGAGGTGGAAGTGGAGGAGCACTTCATTAGCCTGCGGGCCGATTCTGCCGTTGATCTGTTCCGCCGCTACGACATCATCGTGGACTGCTCCGACAATTTTCCCACCCGCTTCCTGATAAACGATGCATGCTTCTTTGCGCGGAAGACCCTGGTTTGGGGAGCGGTGCTGAGGTTCGAAGGCCAGATTGCCATGTTCCGCCCGGGCACCGATAGCCCGTGTTACCGCTGCCTCCTGCCGGAGCCTCCGCCTCCAGGGACGGTTCCCACGTGCCAGGAGGCCGGCATCATGGGTGCGGTGGCCGGTATGATCGGCACCGCGCAGGCCATGGAGGCCATAAAGGAGATCCTGGGGATCGGAAAGTCACTGGTGGGCAGGATGATACACATCGACACGCTGAACTTCCAGTGGGCCGAGGCGTTTTTGCAGAAAAACCCCGACTGCCCCCTGTGCGGTGAACATCCATCCATCACGCGGCCGGTGGACATCCCGTATGAGTGCGCCGCTGATGATGATTTGCTGAAATGAGATCCTCCGACCTATTATTGTCTTCCAGAAGTGGAAGCGAACGTTTATATAAAAATTGAAATTGAAGCAAAAAAGCCTTGACTTTAAGAAAAATTGACTATATTATGCAAAATAGATAATTTGTAACACTTTAGCTCTTTGAAAAAAGAATAAGCTGGCGGTTTAGGATCTCC
>CAZTAS010000141.1:0-17362 GCA_964611635.1 uncultured Thermodesulfobacteriota bacterium | reverse complement strand
AAGAAGTTACCCATAACAAGTTGTTCAAAACCTTAGAGGAAATGATGGATGCTTTAAAAAATGAATTCCGTAAATTGACACCAGAAAGATTTGCACAACTATGCCATGCTCTTATTTATGACATGTCAATAAGAAAATTATATAAGAAAGGAGATCAAAAATGCGCAACAAACTGACAAGCGTAAAATAGAAGCTGGAGGAGGTGTCGCTACTGATCAAGCTTCAGAACAAATGCAAACCGTTCAGTTTTCTAATCCCCATTGGCATTCTTTTATATTTTCTTATCCGGCTCCTACCGCCTCAAATGGCTGCTGCCTGGGCGTTAATAGCGGCCGTGGTCGTATTTATCTTGATAGGTAGGCCTATATCGTCCAAAGAACTCTGGGAACGAATTAAGATCATTGCGAAGGCTTTTTTCTCCGGGGCGAATACGGCCTTGGCCTATTTGATGGTAATGGCCGTTTGTTAGGATCACAGAGAGGCGCTTTTAAACCATCTGAAAGACAAAGGTCCCACTGGTGCTATGACCCATGATTTGCGAAAGATTATAAGAGAGAGCAATCTTTTTCAATCATTCCTGGCATTCCTCAAGGGTAATGCCGCGATTCACTCAGCTAAGATCTCAGCGAGATTCATCATCCTATCGCTTTTGAGGGTTTAAAAGCGGATGAGTCATTAATTTATGACTATTGTATCTTTATTCGATTTTTAATGACAATGAATCGCCTTGAAATCGGTCAGCTTGTGTTCATGTCTCACGGGCGGGGCATCCTCATCTCCGCCAACCTCAAACAGGTTCCCCTTGGTCAGGCCCCTTTCCTCCACCATCTCCACCGGTCCATGGCCAGGATATCCCCGGTTGAAGAATCCTTGTTCAATGGCTTCTCTGGTACTATGGGCCTGTCCGACTGCTCGGAAGCGTTCATGCTGGGATTGCGGCCTCCGGCCCTCCCCAGCCGGACTGACAGCGGGACTCTCCACCAGTCACTCCCGAGCTCTCCCGGCTCCCGCCCATGGAGCGTATACACATGCCTCAGGCCTCTGACTCCGGGGAACTGAACTGGCCTCGCGCTATCGCACCAACTCATATTGCCTTCCCCTCCGTCTAACGTGGTCGGCACTCCCAAACGGTGATTTCGGAGCTCAATACTGCGCCTGTGAGTTCCCCTGCTAACGCTTCGCCAAGCCATCACTGGTCGTCGACGCATAGCTCGGGGCCAGAGCGAGCCGCTACTCCTCACTCCGTGGGGGACTTTCACCCCCTACTCCATGTCGGTTTTCCCCGGCGCTTTCTGGACGCCCCCGTTTCCACGTCCCTAATTTTTTGGAGGAGGTTTATAACAGATATTATAGGCTTTGCACAGAACGTGAACGTAACAAATGCTGCTTATTCCATGATAGTGGTACAACTCTATATTCTCGTGCTGCACCAAATCAGACTCTGAGAGGTGATCTAACACAGTATGCGCAGGTACTTCTTCAAGCGGTTTGCCGTCAAGTCTAACACCTTTAAATTCTCCCGTCTTTTGATCATAGACTATGAAGATTTCGGCCATCTTGTATCTCCTTTCTGCGTTTTTAGTTTTTATCCGTCTTCAAGGTAATCCCAACTACGTATTAATTCGACTCCCCTGCTATCACCTCCCTTCTTTCTTGGCCTGGTATGAACTTGTGGAGTCCTCTTAGAACGCAAGTGTGAACTTTCCAAAGATTAAACGCTCTGGATATATCACTTGGTTCGCAAGATCTGTGTCCTGGAATTTGAACTGCTCATCAAAAAGGTTTCTGGCCCCAACTGTAATGAGGCCCAACCGCTTGGGCAGGCGGTAACCGATAGAGGCATCGACGACCCAAAATTGATCATCTCCTGGAAAAAATCCATCCGTAGAATTGCCGAATTCACCATCCTGATCAATGTAGGTTGCTTTGATCCCTGCCCTGAGTCCCGAGGGATTGAAGAAGCTGACTTCAAGTGGAAATCGATGCGTGTCTACCTCGAGTATCTCTTCTTCGCCGGTAAACTCTCGTGCCCTTTCAAAACGTTCAAACAGATATTCTGCGCTTAACGCCAGCCAGGACTTCGGTATCCAGTGAAGGTAGGCACGAACCACTTTTTCATCCCAGTCAGATTCCGTAATTTGTCCACCCCGCGGTAAGTCTTTGAAAGGTACTTCCAACTTCCTTTTGGAGTACTCAAAACCTCCATAGATAACCTTGGAAAACTTCTGATCGATTCCGACACCATAGCGCCATGCCTTTGTTCCATTCATATCGTCAAAGAACTGATTGAAACCTGCCACTTGGGTGGGCTCTATGGTTTGTCTCGATGTCAACGTTCTCTTCAAAGCCCTGAATCCAGCCGCCCGCAGTGTGGTACCGGGAATAGGGGTCCAAATGAGCCCCAATTTTGGATTGAACTGGTCACGATCCACTGTCTCGTCATCAAAAAAGTCAGCACTTCCCCCAATGGTCCACGTGAAGTTTTCCGGATAATGGATATTTGCATAGACATAGAAGTTTGTATGGAGGATATCAGGCTCGGTAAAACTGTCAAGAAGAGGAGAAGGTGGCTGGATAAGGGAAATAAGGATCGATTCTTCTTGATCTGCATTGAAGTGACCTATGCCGCTGGTGAGATGAAGTAGTTCTGAGCGGAACAAATGTTGGGCTTCAGCCATGTAACCTTGGTCTTCTACTGAAATATCAAAAGTTGTAAATGGGTCTTTGTCACGCGCTTCCTCTTCAGCATCTAAGAAAGTCAGATGGGCGATGATATCAGAGCGAGGAGAAATGGAGTGCCGAACTCCGATACGAATGGATTTAGTTTGTTCTTCTTTTCGGCGGTTAGGGGAAAAATTCTCACGGCCATTTAAATCGAAGCGTAGTGGCAAATCACCCTCTTCTCTCTCTGTGTATCTGAATTCTGCCAAGATCGTTGTCTTGTGCCGGAGACTTACCTGTGCGAATACATTATAAATATCTTGCTCAAGGTCATTGTTTTCCCGGAAGCCATCGCTTTCATAGTGGAACTGCCCAAAGCTATAAGAAAATCTTCCCCACAGGCCGGAATGGACGAGTTCATCTCCCAGTGTGTCATTTTCTCCCATAACGCCGCTGGCTTGTAACGCAAACCGGTTTCTATAGAAGAGCGGATTGAATTCATTAAAGGCCGGATCAGCAGGCCCGGCACCCTCCAATATGAAAAGATTGCTCTCGGCAAGCTGGGGCTGAACCGGGGTGATGTTAATGGGCTGCAACAGTTGAGACTGAAGAAGCTCACTGACCCTCGCGATCTCATGCCTTGGCAGGGCAGAGTATGTGTCAGCTAAAAACCTGTGTGCAGAATAGTTGGCAGGATCGGTATTAAGAGATCTCCAGCCCTCGAGCAGAGCAAGCTGCTCAAATCCGAGATCACGATAAATCCGACCAAGACTGGCGCTCCGGGCTGCAAGATCCTCATCCAGCAGTAGGCGAGACCGGTAGACTGCCCGATTGTCGTTCAGCTCTATGGACTTTTGCAGGTCATGCAGGGCTTCCACGGGCCTGTTGATGGTCTGTTTGCGGATCGCATCGTAGAACCAGGGTGTAGGATCAAGTGGATCAAGCTCCTTGGCAATGGTAAATTGCACATTGGCTGGCTTGTCACGTTTTTCTTCGAAATAGGCCTTACCCAAATAACTGCGGATAAGCGAGTTATTGGGGTCAAGACTTGCAGCAATCTCAATTTCACCGCGGCCCGTTCTCAGATCACCCTCACGGATCCTTGCCAAGCCCAGACCCAACCGCGGGAGGGGAGCTGCCTGATCCAATTCAATGGCCTTTTCAAAGGCCTTCTTCGAATCGTGAGTCTTAATCTGGGTGAGGTAAGCAAAACCAAGGACGGTTTGCGTGCGTGCCAAATTAGGATTCAGGGTCACAGCTTTCTGCGCCGCCTCCAATGCTCTATCGAGATACCCAACGGATAGCCATAGTTCCGCTAGTCGCGCCCAAGCTAGCGCATTTTCCGGGGCAAGTTTTACCGCTTCTTGGAGGCTGTCCAATGCACCTTTGAGATCAAATTGGGCTTGCTGTGCGTAAGAGAGCGCAACTCTTGCGGCAGTCGATTGGGAATCCAGCTCCAAAGCTTTCCTCGCCAGCTCAAGTGCTTCGTCCTTTTTGTTTTGTACCACCGCGATGATTGACTGAAGCGCAAAAGCATGGCTGTTGCGTGGATCAAGATTCAGGGCCCTCTCGATATCTACGCTTGCTTCATCAACGCGCCCAACGGTAAGGAGCAGTCCGGCTCGATAGGTGAAAAAGCGCGGATCACGTATATCTTCAGGTACTTCTTCAAGGCTGGAAAATGCACTGGTCAAGTTCCCTTGCCAGTAGAACTCTATGGACCTGCGAACCATTGCTTGCCAATTGACACCCGGAAAATCGGCCGGGCGATACCCCAAAATAGGTGGGTAATAGAGGGCCCACTGTACAGCATCCCTGGGACGGACTACGACACGCGGGATTGGTGCCTGGCCAACTTGGGCTACTGCCGATTGACCACTTGCCAGGATAAGACTTCCATACTCATTTGTGGCTGCCACGCGTCCTTCAAATACCGACAGGAACGTTTGATCCCGTTCAACCTTTACGAAGAATTCGGTGCCTTCCACGAAGCCGTTAACGAACGGTGTAGCCACTTTCAAACCCCGGCGGATCCGACTAAAGAAATGGACAGCACCTTTAAGCATATCGATCAAAGAAGTTCGTTCTTTCTCTATCCCTTCGAAGGTGATTGTAGTCTTTTGATCAAGACGGAGGATGGATTCATTAGGTATGACGACGGCGGCCCGGCTTCGCTCTTGCACCCGAATCATGTCGCCAGGACAATATGTATCGTTCAATTTAACGGGGACCCACTGCGTTTCTCCTGTTTTTCGAGCCTTAACGTTACCCTGCACCGATACAACTTTGGCCACCCATTCCTCACAACGTTCTTGAGCCGTTGCGCTAGAGGGCAAATATCCGGCTAAAAGGGTTATGACTATTGCCGGGATTAGGAGCCAGTTTTGCGGTTTCTTCACGGGCTTCCCTTTTTCTATTTCTTATTCAGGCAAATTACTGGTTCCCAATTCTCTCCAGGGGGATATTCTCTATACTTCTGACATTCTTCCAAATAATAGGTGGAGGGTCCGTCTTCTCCAAAGATTTTTGCAGACTCACAAAATAACTTGATCGCCTCCTCCCAGGATTGCCTCCTGTAAACACTGAGTGCTTGGTTGAAAATTGCACTAAGGTTTCTTTGTCCTTGGGTAGATTCTTCTATGCGACATATCAATTCATAAACGACGACCGCCTTTGATTTTCCAGCCAAAACAAATGTCCCCAGATTTCTTGTCAGGAAGCCATCAAGTCGATATAGCACCTCTTCAGACACCAATATCTGAGTCCCCAGGTGTCTGTTGAGACCCTCCATCCTCGACGCCGTATTGACAGCGTCCCCCATAGGGCGATACTCATAATGGTCGACAGCACCAACACTACCTAGCTCAATTCGTCCGTAATGCAAACCGATGCGAGTTGGAAGCTCGATGCGAGTTGGAACCTGCTTGGTAAGGAATAACTTAAGGAAATACTTGTTGAGGTGATCAACATCACTGGCAATATCTAGTGCCGCATAGCAGGCCTTATTCCTGAGAGCGGCATCAGGATTTGCAGTCGCCCACAAGGCAAGCACTGAATCTCCTATAATATCCGACACTCTCCCACCATGTTGCTTTATTGGGTTAAAAAGAACTTCATAGTATTTACTCATGATGTTGTGGAGTTTCTTTGGATCATCCTCAAATATTTCCGCTAATTTGGTATATTGTCTAGCATCCGTGGATAAAAGAGTCCCATAGACTGTTTCGCTAGATGTTTTGATATACGCTATGTCTTTCGCTATCTGATCCACTGCTCTATTGGGCAGATAATATCCAAACGCCATTCTAAGGTTCTGACGCTCCTTATTCGTATCGAAATACTTCCACAAGACAGTCCCAAAGAATGCGAAAGGCCCCTGAAAAAATAAAGGAGTAACTAGCGGATACCAACTGCCAGCGTATTTAAATTGATACTGCACAGTTATAAGATAAAGTACGCTCACACCGATAACGCTTATAGCAGAAATGATAGGGGGGAAAAGGTAACAAAAAATGCCCATCGCCACCCCCCAAAGAAAAATTATGGCTAGATTCGCACCAAAATCCAGCGGCTGAACAGGCATATCCTCTAACAGATTTGCAAAAGCGGTCGCCGCAATTTCAACGCCACTGAGATCTATCCCGCTCCGTTGAGAGAAAACGGTATGGAAGCCGTCTTTTTGTTCAGGCCGCAAGCGCTCTGAAAGTCCGATGAACACAGCTTTGCCATTGAAATCAATTTGGCTTTGGTTGAAAGCTGGTCTTTCCTGGCTTTGCAGTACTTGATAATAGGAAACAGTGGGAACAGTGCCAGGCAGGCCATAAAAATTCAAATAGCGGCTGTCGTCACCCTGATACATCCTTATGAGTGATTTGAGCAACTGATTCGTTCTGACGTTAGCAGATAATATTCTTGAATTCTTTAGCTCTTGCAGCATTTTCTCTGCAATTAACGGCTCTTTTGCAAATATGTCTCTCACATCCCGTATAAGATTTACGACACCTTTGGTAGTGACTATTGTATCCTTGTCACGCGGGAGTTTATCTCCAAGAGATGGGCTAATTTTTTTCAACATGCGTATAAATTCATCGTAAACCTCCAATGTGAAAAGTTGGAACACAACGATCGGCAAGGTCGGGGTATCTCCAGCGCCTGCCTTGAACGTCCAATACTGGCTTACTTTGACAGGCACTTTGGGTAAGGGAAAAGGTGCTAAGGCGACAGCTGATTGACCTAGGGGTAGAATTGGAGGCGCTAGTTTCTCAATATGTAAACCTCCTGAGTATGCCCCCCTTTCGTAAGTCAAGGCAATTGTTTCTTTTTTGATGCTTTCACATAGTACAACGTTGCGTGCATTACTGATTGCCTTGGCAAATAAATTGTCGTGTTTAGGGGAATGAGGTTCCTCGAAAAGGATGTCAAAGGCAATAACGGCGGCATCACGTTTGGCCAAATTTTCAGTGAGGAGGGCATGTAAGGTGCGGGGCCATTTCACGGGGTCCGGTGGCAGGTTGAGTTTATCGGCAGAGGCTTTGTCAATAGTCACTATGAGGACATCAGATGGGGCTTCCTTCGCTCCCCTCAGTTTGAACAATAAATCCAAGCCAATGTTTTCCTCCAGATCGAGCCCGAAAGGAACGAGGTTTATTACCACCCCTAATATACCCGTCAGGAACCCCAAGGTTAATGACTTAGGCAAACGAGACATCACCAAATCCTCAAGACTGATCAATCATTAGTTTCTGCTCACTATAGTGAGCTTTATAAGAAAAATGTTGCTGTGAGGAGTCTGCCCCGTCTATTAATTAGAGATCACTAAAAATAAATCGTATTTAATTTATCCAAATATAATATCATAATATTCAACTGTTGTCAAGTCCAAAATAGCATTAAGGCATTTGCGCTGTGAGTTATTTTTCTATAGGAGACAAGCGGAGAATCTTTCCGACCAGGTGGCCAGGACGATTTAGACAATCCCATCAAACAGTTTGACAGTCGATCACCAATGCTCCGGCATCTCTCAGGCCAAAAATAGAGGATTCAAGCGCATCTAAAGACAAACATCCCGTTCGCCTCTCTTTTTTATCTCTTCCCTCTGGAATCAGGCGATCTTTCAGGCCGCCGCCTTCACAAGGCTCCTGAGTTTCTCCTGCTGTTTCTCTTTGACCCTCCCCACCGCCATGGCCAGCATCACGCAGAGGGCAAGGGCGCTGCGCAGCTTCATCTTTGAAAGCCCGCGGATGAAGTGATGCTCAAAGCCGAAAGAGACATTCAGCCGGCTGTTGACCCGCTCCACCGCTGTGCGTTTTCTGTACTGCCTGTTCCACGCATAGCTGGAGCGCGCCACAGGGGTGGAGATGCACCGGTCCTCAGAGAGGGGAATGCGCACCGCAAAGCCCACCGGACAATCGTCAGCCCCTACGCACTCAAGACCGCAGTGGCGCGCGCCGGGCAGCGGTACTTGAGGCTCCCTCGATCCTTCTCAAAGCCCCAGCAGGCCATCTCGTTGCGCTCATCCGTCTTGGGACAGTGGCAAAAGACGCTCCCCTTATAGTCGCACACCACGTTGCGTCTGCCCCTCACCAGCCGCGTCGGCTTGCCATCCTTCCACATGTCCCGAATGTCAATGACCGGCTTGATCTCGTGCTCGTCCCACAATTTCTCAATCAGCTTGCCGACCTTCCAGCCCTTTGTCAGCCAGAAAGCTCTCGCACTCATCCAGAAGCTCAGGATGCCTCTCATCCAGCCGCTCCAGGAACCGGTGCGCTTCCGGCACCTCTGAGCGTGAGGCTCGCGTTACCTCAAAGACCACCCCAGCCAGAATGGAGTTCCACACCGCACGCACCTGGTAGTCATCTCGCCCCCCTCCGCACTCCTTCTCCAAATGCCTCATCAACCCCTCATCCGGAATATAATCCAGAACCAGTTGCAAGCGCTCCAAATCTCCAAGATCATCAATTTCTTCCCATCCAAAAAGCTTCTGTTGTGGTATAATAGCCATCGGTGACCTCCAGGACAGTGTGTTTTAGTTGATTTCCATTATATACCACCGCCCATGGCCAGGTCGCCTCTTTTCTTTGGGGTCAATGCGCGATTTCACCCGCTCTTATGCGCGAAAATGCCCATTTGGAGCCTATCTTTTGGGGTAAAGTGATTTTTCGACTCCTCGGAGCCTCTCCATTGATCGGTACTTATGAAGTGCGCAAATGGCTCCACTATTTTTCGGGGAAACTTTCTGATGGTTTATGCAAGCCTGCCTGAAGATGCGTGGAGGAGATGATCTTTGGCATTCAGGCCAGAGGCTCGGCGCGGCTGCGCGAAATCGGCCGGTCGCTGGAGGAGCCCGTCTCCCTGAAGAAATATGGTGGATCGACTCTCACGGAATCTGGCCCGGCAGGAGTTAGAGGAGAAGATCAAGGTAGGCGTGCTGCGGGAGGGGGCCACCAGGATAACGGAAGATACCCTTTTGATTGTGGATGAACGTTCTGATTAAGAAGTATGCCAGGAAGATGGAGAATCTGGCCAAGGTGCGCGATGGGAGCGAAAATAAGATAGGTAATGGCTGCTGGACGCGCCAGGTGGTGGCTGCTGAATGCGGGGAGCCCGAGATTGTGCCGCTGTATCATGTCTTTTACTCTCAGGAGGCCTCTGACTTTGTCAGCGAAAATGACGAGTTGATGAAGGCCATCATTCGGGTGGGCAGCACCGTTGGGAATCGCTGGATCTTTGTGTTGGACCGAGGGAGCGAGCGGGAGGCTATCTACAAGCATATGGTGCCCAGGGACAGGGGGCTGAGATTCATTATCCGTCAGCATGGTGATCCCATACTTTTGTATCGGGGCAAGAAGGTCAAGACTGGTGTAAGTGGCTCAGCAGAACAAAACCCTTCACGCTGAGCTTATCCTTAAAAAAGAGCAGAACCAGGAGAAGAGGTATTTCCTACAGAACGGTTTTCTGCCTGTGAGGCTGCTTGAGTTCCCGGAGTTGGCGTTGTGGCTTGTGGTGGTCAAGGGTTTTGGGGAGGCCCCGCTGACACTTTTGACCAATCTGCCTATGCTCAACAAGCGCAAGGTGCTCTGGTTGGTGGTGGAGGCCTATATCACCTGATGGCGGGTGGAGAAAACAATCCGGTCCATCAAGCAGAGCTATCAGGAAGAGGACGTGGGGGTGATGACCTATTAGAGGCTCAGGAATATGGCATCTTTTGTGCTGGCGGCCTCCTTTTTCGCAGCAGTCTCTGGGGCAACGAGCCAAGCTTGAGATCTTAGCGCTGCACATGATCAGAGAAGCTTAAAGAATCTTCGGCATTCCGGATTTCAGATATTACGCCATTGCTTATGTGATCAAGGACCATCTTATCCAGAATAGCAAAGGAGATACTCCACCGCAGACGGGGAGGTGATCCTCCAGAGCCACAATTATTCCTTTTCCCCATTGAAATTTTGGGGTAATTCCTGTGGAAAAAAATAATTGACAACAATGCCACTATGTGGTATTTATAGTTTTGCCAACATTAAATTTTTATAGTTTTTCAGAACCTTACGTTGTTCTATGAGAATTCAAGAAACTGATAGATGATGGATTTTGCGAGCTTAGCTTCCTTTTCATAAAGTTTGCCAGCCGGGAGGAATAAATATTGTGGGTACATAATTGTTTTTTACGAGCTATTATTAGATCTCGCGTATTGATGGGATTTTTATGCTTTGTATTTTTAATGTTCTCATTTAGAGTTGCTCTCAAGAGCTGCAATGCCTCAGAAATGGAAATGGCTCCAACGAGCTTTCCCCAGATAGCTTTGGGTATAAATTGGAACCTTTCTTCAATGCCCCACATTCCCTTCGAAGATCGTTGCTCTTGTTCTTCCTCTATGAAATCATGCTGCGTATTCACAAATAGCAACATACAACAAAATTTCCATGGCGCTTTCTTTTACAAAAAGCCCCTTCATGCATCATCCTTATCTCCGGCCACACTGATAAAAATTTTTGACTTCACACCCTTTAATCAGAAGGATAGATCTTTACCTGACCTCAATTACTTCCACCAAAAAGATCTTTTTCTTGTCACATGTGTACTCCTGATTTGATTTTTCTTTATTTTCCGTTTACATTTCGCTCTTTATTAATCCAATGTGGAGGCATTTCAATCCAAGAGGATTGAGCTTTAGTGATGCCTATATTAACATTGAAAAGAATCCCATGAAAATGGACTTATCGCGGATCAGGGAATGGAATCGTTCCTTGGAAGGAGAACAATGATGCGATATTCAAAATTAACCATTATTCTTGTATTTGGCTTATTTGTCTGCATAGCACCTATTTTTCACGATATACCTATACTTGCCGAGATTCGAGTTGTTTATGGGGCGATGCCAGACGAGGTGAAAAAGGAATGGCTTGGTGAAATCACAGAGATCCTGGGGTGCCATTGCGGTTGCGATCTGACATTTAAAGAATGTGAACAGGATGATCCCGAGTGCAAGATTCGACCTATACTTATACAAAAGCTTCCGGCCACGATGGAATTAGGGGGGCCATCATTGGTTGAATTGGGCGGATGCTCTTGTGGCTGTGGATATAAGTTGGCGGAATGTTATGAAAAACATAAGGATTGCACCCAGAGACCCCGTATCCATCAACAGCTCAAACGATTGGCCATAAAATATGGATATGAAAAGATTTTTCTGCATAATTCGAGGCTTGCAATATCCAGGGCGGAGAAAGAGATGTTCATCGAAGCATTGAAGGGCCATACCAGTCTCCTCTATGTGCATAAAGAAAAGAGCAGCGGTAAATCAGGATACATGAAAACCCTTTTGAAATTTCAGAAACAATATAAAGAGAGAGTAACATTGATTCCGATTTCCTTAGCCGATAAAGAGGAGAAGAATTTTCTCAAATATTATCGAATTGAAAATCCCTCTGTGGCCATGCTTGCACCCAATGGCGCGGTAACAGCACTTTTCAAAGGGGAACCGCCCGCCGAAGTGCTAAAACGTGGACTTGTCTCACCCAAGATGGAAGAAATTTTGCTGGCCATCCAGCAAGGAATGACGACCTTTCTTTGTGTGGGACACCATAACGATAAAGACTTCGAAAACGCGAAACAGACCGTTTTGTCAGCCGTCCGCAAACTGGGAGGAATTGCTACTGCCATTTGGCTCGATCCCAGCGACCGATTCGAGAAGTCTCTTCTGTCAGCATTAAAATACAAAGGCAGCAAAAACGGGACTACAGTCTTCGTCATCGCCCCGACAGGTCTGTTGATAGAAAAGATTGAGAGCGGCCTGACTGAAAGGAGGCTTTTCGATTCTTTTCAGCGTATTCTGGCCATGAAGAGTGGCTGCGGTCAATCTACAATTACGGGAGGCAGCGCTTGCCAACCTGGTTATGGAGTTACAGGAGAAAGCTCCTGTCGATAAGGGTTTATTGCCGAAGCATTTAATAGGTTATCCACATGAACCAGTCACAGATGATACTGAAGGAGATCTTCCATAGGAAGGTGGGGGTTCTCTCCATTTTTGTGGCTCTCATGGTGTCTGTAGCGGTGATCGTTTCGGTTCGTACGATCACGATCTCGGCAAGAGACGAGATCTCTGATCAGATGCATACCCTTGGCGCCAATATGATCATCCTTCCCAAAGTTTCTCCTCTTTCGGGATATTACGCTGCAGACTTCGGAGATGAAGTCATCCCTGAGAACTATGTCCATAGGCTCACCTCTTCCGAGGTTTCTGAAAAAATTCACCACGTGATTCCCAAGCTTTCATCGCCTTATAAGATCCAGGGCGAAAAGCTGATATTAACCGGTGTACTGCCCAAAAGGGATCATCAGACAAGACCAAAGTGGATATCCGGAGGGCTCAGCTTCTTTCTGGGCGAGAAAAATAGGGAGAAGAAGGCCAGTAAAGAGGTAAAAGAGGAAGCCCAACATCAAGTTTCCTCGGTGGTTCCTGAACTGTCCCTTCAAGCATCCCGCAAGAACAGAGAGCGTGCCTCTTTGGAAAATATCCAAAAAAACGAGGTCTTTATCGGGAACGAATCAGCTCGGCTTCTCGGGAAGAAAAAAGGTGATTGGCTGAGGATTGGCCCCTATGAATTCGAGGTTGTCAAAGTCCTGGAGGAGATCGGTTCTGTGGATGACCTTCGGGTCTTTATCCATCTCCATCAGGCTCAGGAAATCCTGGGGAAAGGAAGGGTAATCAATGCCATTGAGCTGATCGGTTGCGGCTGCGAGCAGGACATGGTCTTGCTTGCAAGTAATATCGAGAAATTGCTTCCAGGAGTCAAGACACAAACAATCACCCAGATCGCCCGGACACAGGCGGGAACAGTACGCCTTATGGAAAGGTTTACCCTTGTAATGCTGTTCGTGGTTCTTATCGTGGGATGGGGCCTGATCAGCAATACCATGGCTTCAAATGTCCTGGAGAGACACCGAGAGATTGGCATTTTGATGGCCGTGGGAGCTACCTCGAGGTTCATCTTTCTGATATTCATCAAGAAGGCGGTTGTCTTAGGATTCTTTGGTGGTCTTTTCGGCTTCATCATAGGGACGATGACTGCCACATGGATAGGCCCCAAGCTATTGGACTTAAACATTGAGCCGAGAGAGGAGATGCTGATCTGGACTCTTTTAGGAACCATGGTTTTGGCAGTGCTTTTCTCATGGATCCCCTCCCTTCATGCAACTAAAAGCGATCCGGCCGTTCTCTTGATGGAGGATTGAACATGATCGAGATAGAGAATCTGAGCAAGATCTTCAATCAAAACGGGGAAAGAATCGTGGCCCTGGACAAAGTGAACCTCTCCATAATCCAGGGCGAGTTGGTCTCCGTGATTGGCCCCAGTGGGAGCGGAAAATCCACCTTATTGCTGACAATTGGGGGTCTTATTGAACCCACCTCTGGAGAGGTCCGCATCAATGGAACCCCCCTTTATAATGTGGATAAGAAGGAAAGGGCAAGGATAAGATTGCATACCCTAGGATTTATGTTTCAAACTTTTAACCTGATTCCCTATTTGACCGCCATAGAGAATGTGGAAGTTCCGATGAGTCTGGCAGGAACTTCAAGGGAGGAACAAAAACGGAAAGCCCGAGAGCTTCTGGATCGTGTGGGCCTTTCCCACCGGATAAAACATCGTCCCGCACAGTTGAGCGTGGGAGAGCGCCAACGTGTGGCCTTAGCCAGAACCCTTGCCAACGACCCCTCAATTATCCTGGCCGATGAGCCAACCGGTAATCTGGATCCCGAACTAAGCAGAGAGGTCATCGACTGCTTTAAACAATTTGCAGAAAATGGGATAACGGTCGTTATGGTGACCCATGATCACCAGAAAGCTGCTGAAAGCACTCGCGGATTTCAAATCATAAACGGAGTGGTCAGTGAGATTCGCTCCTATAACTATAAGAAGGAGGAACATCATGTTTCAAAGCATTTCTAAGATTATCGCCTTGGGCTTATGTGCCTTGGTATTTGGATTTATTTTTAACAACAGTATTATGGCAGAAACCATGGCATCCAATAATCAGGACAACCCTGAATTGGCCGGGATGAAAGCATTGTTAGACTGTACGTGCGAATGCGGATTAACTTTAGCCTATTGTGAAAAGGAAGATGCAGACTGTTCTGTAAGACCAGCCTTACTGAGGAAGTTGACAAGGTTGCTTGATGAGGGAAAGAGAGAAATGGAGCTGATCCTCGCATTCATGGGCCCCATGCATCCGATAAAAGAGCAACTCATGGAGGCAAGGCTCCAGAACCGTCATGCAATCCTCTTCTTCTACCAGGAAGGCTGCAGGGCATGTGACGAAGTAAAGCCTGTTTTGAAGCAAGGATCAGAGATCTGGGGCGATCGGGTAAAAATATCCCAGGTGGACATCAACAAAAAGGAGAATAACAAGATTCAGCAGGAGTACAGAATTTACTCCACTCCCATTGTCCTGGTTATTGCCCCTAATGGGGTCGTGGTGCGCCAATTCAAGAAAAACATCACAATTGAAAGGCTGGAAAGCGCATTTGTCACACCCGCCAAGGCTGAGGTTTTAAGAGGGCTTCAGGATAGAAGGGTTGTTTTCCTTACCATTCATGCCGCGGATTGGAAAAATGCATCCAGTGTTGGGAAGACTGTTTCAATGGTAGGCGAAATCCTTCGAAACTCCGTGCGGATCGTTCATGTCGATCCGACGAATATGGAAGAGACGCCTTTCCTGAAGATGCTCAAGGTGGATAACAATAAAAATCAGAGCCTTACCTATGTGGTGTCTCAATTCGGGCTCATAGGTGGCCGCTTCGAAGGGCCTGTATCCAGAAAAGACCTCTTTTTGGCCTTTCAGAAAGTCCTGGGTGCTCGAAGCGGATGCGGCGGTTCAGGCAGTGGCCCGGGTGGCACCACCTGCAAATAACTATTGTGGGATCGGGAGGAAACTCTTTGAATCTATGGAAGCTTGTTCTCAAGGAGGCACTGCAAAGACGATGGCGTTTGCTGGCATCCGTTCTTGCTCTTGTTTTGGCCACAGGCCTCATCGTGGTCATACAATCGCTCAATTCCTCTTCACGCCAGGCGGTCCATATATATATGAAAAACTTGGGTGCCAATATGATCGTGATTCCAGCAGAGCTCGATCTGCTGGCATATTACTCTGCTGACCCAGGGCGGCTAGGTACTGCGAATATGCCCGAAAGCCATTTCTTCAGGCTATTTGAGGCCGGAGTTGAAGGCATCGACGGGATCGATCCCCGCCTCACCATAGCTGTAGAGATAAGTGGTGCCCGCGCCGTGCTGACGGGAATCCTGCCGGCTAAAATGCTTCGGCCAAAGGTGAAAGAAGTCGGGAATGAAGACCCTTGGAAGGTATTAACATCCCTTACGCCCTATTCTAATAGCGCGATTCTCGGTGCAGAACTGAAAGCGATTTTAAACATAGAGGTCGGCTCCACGGTTAGGGTATCAGGGAGGGAGATAAAGATACTGGGAATTCTCCCCCAGCAAGGAACGATCGATGATCTTAGGATCTATGTTCATCTGCGGTTCTTGCAGAAATGGCTTGAAAGGCCTTTTTCTCTCAGCGAGATCCGGATCCTATATACGGGCAATAGGGTTCTCGAGAGGATGGCTTCCGAGATAGAAGGCATATTGGGCAACACCAGGGTGTTGACACATCGCAGGATGGCAAAAAAGCAGATCGAGATCATGGATTCTATCCACAGATATGCTTTGATGCTGCTCTTGGTTATCCTTGTGCTGGGTGGGATTAGTATTGGAAATGAGATGTTTCACAACGCCCATGAGCGCGGGAGGGAGATCGGAATCCTCATTGCCTTAGGTGCAACGACTAGGACCATTCTAAGTATCTTCGTGATGAAAGCGGTTATTGTGGCTCTTGTCGGAGGGCTGTTGGGCTATGGCATCGGAACCCTGGGGGCTTTCTTGCTTGCCCCCAAATTTCTTCACATCAATGTTTACCCGAGCTTATCATTGATTCCCTTGGCAGTTCTGATGGCCGTTGCAATCAGCGTGTTGAGTAGTATTGCCCCCTCATGGCGAGCCTCGAAATCGGACCCTGGTGAGATCCTTCAGGAGATAGGATGAGAGAGTCGAGTCCCAGAATAAACCATAAAGTTCTGAGAAGAGAGTATATTTATCCAGGGGTCAAAAAAGTCAAGAAAAGAAGCTCTCCACAGTCTCTTGGGCCTGTAGACAATGTAATAGGACCTAAGCCCAAAGCTAAAAGTTGGACCATATTTAATTGACAAGGAAGTAATCATTAGCTATTAATCCCCTACCAACAGCCTTTCACATGATACAACAAACATAGTTGGTTGAAGGAAAGGGAAAACATCATGGAAAAAAAGGAGCTCTCCACTCTTCGCCGCCGCTTAGGAAAATCTCAAAAGGAGTTGGCTCAACTTCTGGGAACTTCTCTTAAAGCTGTACAGAGCTTTGAGCAGGGATGGCGAAATATCCCGGTATATATCGAAAGACAGCTATTTTTCCTTCTGGCCATGAAAAAATATCAAAGAGAGAGTAGACCCTGTTGGGTAATTAAAAAATGTCCCGTTGAGGTAAAGGAGAAATGTCCAGCCTGGGAATTCCAAAGCGGACATCTCTGTTGGTTTATCAATGGAACGATCTGTCACGGCGAGGTGCAGGAAAGCTGGGAGCACAAGATGAAGATGTGCCGTAAATGCAAGGTATTCCAATTAATTGTAGAGCTATAGATTCTTTTTCAAGCATGATCTTCCGTCTTTTATATTAGAGTGCTTGATCTCAACCACGTCTTGTCCCTCCATTTCCATGCTTCTCGGCATGTTGATTACCTCATGATGAATGTCAACACTATCCGGAGCTTCCCTAAAATCAGTTCTTTCCATTACCGTCTATGACATTACGAGAGTATAGGGGCGGACTTCTTCTCTCAAATTGGGACAACTGGTTTATATTTCTATCATTTTCAATGGCTTAAAACAAATTCCTTGTGCTGAAAATTTTTTACTTGACAAATTATACCACATTGTGGCATAAAAAAATCGATGTATGCAGAGGAGTAATTTCCTGAAATTCACAAGTTCACGATTTTACCGTCATTTCACTGCCAATAGAGCACAATGAAATTCACCCACAAATGCCTCTTATTTCAGAGAAAGGGGGTGGTTGATGTGTGTGATGACATGAGCGACATGTCCCACATGTGCAAAATG
>CAZTAS010000140.1:0-17383 GCA_964611635.1 uncultured Thermodesulfobacteriota bacterium | reverse complement strand
ATACAGTTAAGCTGAAATGTCAATATCTTTATTTGAGCGCTTATGGGGATAAACCTCGCCCCTACTTCGTTGAGAAATTTAACGACCGAATTTTACTTGTTTGACTGCAACTTTGTATTAGTCCTCATGATCTGAAAAGGTCATTTAATTGACATTTCATTTATAGTTTCCACTTAATGAATAAGGATCTCTTTGATTTTATTGATCATTGAGTATACTTATCAAGATCTGGACTTACCGGAAAGTGCAGTGAATCCTTCCGCCTTTTTGTTATAATTTCTACATATTGATGCGCCACGAGGGTGCAAGGTGCCAGCGGATGAAAGTTCCGTCCAATGTTTATTGACAGCCGCCGTGTGCCTTGCGCAGAAGCCAACCGGAAAGCCCGATTACGGAAAACGGCACATCGGGCTTGATGAGTGGGATGGGAAACAGGGCTATGGGAAGGGTTGAGGCACCAGCATATGGTGAAAGCTGCAAGTATCAGCTGCTCCACGTTTCATAATGCCACCGCGCCAATCCTCTAATCCACCGGGTTTATCAAATAGTGATCCCCAGATATACCCGAGGGCTCCCGGATTGCTGATATACTTTCATGCATGGGGATCACACCCGGGGAGGTCAGGATCATACTTCATAACGCCCTCCCACCCCGGATTGATACCATCCTGGATGAATGTTACCAGACTTTGACGTTCAGCTCTCGAATATTGGTTTCAAGCCTCATCAATTTTTCCATTTTGCCCGGGCAATTTATCGGGGATAAACGCCCAGGATATCAAGCTGAATAATCGTAGACCACTTGTCCGCCAATGAGGGTCTTCTCAACGACGATCTCCCTTATTTTCTGAGGATCCACGCCAGTTGGGTCATCAGAAAGGACTGCCATATCGGCCAGTTTGCCCACCTCCAGGGACCCTTTTTTCTTCTCATCAAAGCCGAGATAAGCTGCATTTATTGTAAAAGCGCGCAGAGCATCCAGCGATGAAATTCGCTGTTCGGGACCAAGGATGTGCCCATCGCGAGTCCGGCGGTTAACCGCCGCCCAAATGCCGAATAGAGGATTGACAGGTGTAACCGTGCAGTCGGAGTGCAAGCCGAATACTACACCCGACTTCAACGCAGAGGCCAGAGGATCGATGCGGCGGGCTCGCTCTGGCCCCAGGAAGATATTGACATGTCGATCACCCCAGTAGTAAGTGTGCTGAACAAAAAAGGAGGCTACCACGCCCATGCGGGCCATCCTCTCGAGCTGTTCATCCGAAGGCAACTGGCAGTGCTCCAAGCGATGTCGGCTGTTGGGCCTAGGAACTGCATCTTGTGCTCGGCCAATGGCATCCAGCGCTGATTCAATTGCCCAGTCTCCGTTGGTGTGGATGGCCACCTGGAAGCCCGCCTCATGTCCCGCAAAGACCTTACGATCCAGCTCCTCCTGGTTCATCCAAAGATACCCGCGCCACTCTGGTTTGCCGAGATAAGGCTCACGCAGCGCTGCGGTCCATGCCTGAATGGAGCCGTCCTGCAACAATTTAAGAGCTCCTATCCGAAGCCGATCGTTTCCGAACCAAGTATAAAAACCGGCATCTGTTCGCGGCGAGGTGAAAAGTCCAGAGAGCTGTGATGCTCGGAACGTAAGGTGAATCCGTATGCATAGATCTCCGCTTTCTACTGCCTCCTGATACGTCCGGGCCATATGGGAGCCCCCTTCCGAAAGCCCCATGTCGTGAACCGAAGTCACTCCCACTCTTAGATACTCCTTTTGGGCATTTAGCAACGCAGCACGGAGTTCTTTCGGCCCGGGAGACGGAATCACCCGCTGTACCAGATCCCGCGCCGTCTCCTCCAAAAGCCCGGTTAACTCCCCAGAGACTGGGTCCCTTACGATCCGGCCTCCTTGCGGGTCGTGTGTGTCACGGCTGATCCCGGCCAGTTCCAGTGCCTTACTGTTAACTGCCCCCACGTGGCCAGAGATATGGCGAAGGTATACGGGATGGTCCGGCGCCGCCTCATCGAGTTCCTTTCTTAAAGGATGCCGCATTTCGGCAAGAAGCGTATCGTCGTACTTGGTGCCCAAAATCCATTGTCCTTTGGTAGTGTTTTGGGCTTTTTGGGCAACTTTTTCAAGGATGTCCGCTATGCAAACATTGGGTGGTGTGCCGCAGTCGATCTGGGACATAAGGATGCCTCGGCTAAGGAAGTGATTGTGGGATTCTACGAAGCCGGGCACTACGGTTTTGCCCCTCAAGTCAATTATTCTTGTCCCTTCCCCGGCCATGAGACTGAGTTCCTCCGTGGCACCAATGCCTACGATGAATCCGTCCTGTATTGCTACGGCCTGGGCGCAGGTATTGCTGTCATCAAGGCTCAATACATTTCCATTGATCAATAACAAATCAATAGTGTTTGCCTTAATTGGCATGATATGCCTCCCTTCACATAGGAATAGTTATTAAAAGCTCTTGTGTAAAATTTTTTAGTAAAAAACGTGCTCATATTCCGGTTGCATGCACCAGGAGTAATATTAAGTTGCATTCGATAGTAAATTATTTCCTCTCCCCGTTCACAGAAAAAGATTTAAAGTAAATGCTGTAGCTATATGAACCGCCATTAATAATTGCGTATTATTATCTTACATTCCTAAAAGGGGTGCCACGGGAAAAGCCGCAGGCTTGCCCGTGTCTTCTAATTAATACATTCATGCTACACTGGCTAGCCTTCGGCTCTGCCAGTGCCACCCAAGATATTCATAATTATCGCCTTGGTGCAGCTACTGATTAATTCAGACTTATTATGTGCAAATATTAAGGTCGTATTATATAAATGAGAAATGCCTATGCATTTAACTCCTAACTCTTGCTGTTGTTCTATCCTGACTTACGAGGTCGTTGCAAGTGATTGTTTGAGTGGATAGACAAGTCTGTACAAGGTGATCGAAAAGTTCCTTTTCCCAAAATCGGCATTTGAACCGGTAGCAAGTTTCAGAGAGATGCGATCGTAAGTGTTTTTCAGAGACACCACGATGAGCATCTCGAATCACGGCTTTGGCGTTGGAGATAACTCGATGTACCCAAGGCAGAGGCTTTCCCGCAGCTTTGGGATCTGGAAGGACGACTTTGAAATGCTCCAAGTTCATATTTCTGGCCGCCTTGCCATAAGATCTCCATCCATCGCTGCTCTGCAAGGTGCTTAGCACACGCTTCCTCATCCGGGAAGCCCTTCTGAAACTCTCTCAAACTGCGTTCTGTATACTTTTTGGGCATTTCTCCCTCCGCCCAAAAAGTATACGACAAATCAAAATTAGTAGTCAAATACATCGGCATAAATAATAATTATCTTGACATCGATATTTCCATTGTGTCATAAAGAGACTCAACTCTAATAATGAGGAACGTCTCAGCAAAATTTACAATTAGCAGTCGTTTTCATCAACTAAAAGAAGGAGGAACGTGAAATGTCGAAACAGAAATCATACAAAAGGGTAACTCGCGATTTGTTGAGGTATAGCGGCATAATAAGCGCTTGCGTGGTTTTGGCGTTTTGTGTGTTCTGTCTGTTGGAGGACGATGGGTCCAGCGTCTGGGCCACAAGCACCAAAAAAGAGACCCTCATTGTCGCCTACCCGTCAAATCCCGAGGCCATCGACCCTCATCAGACTCGGTCGGTGCTCACCGGATCGATCCATATGCTGATTACGGAGGGGCTGCTGATTCGCGACCCGGATACAATGGAGATCAAGCCTAATCTCGCAGTTTCTTACCGCAATATCGATCCGAACACGTGGGAGTTCAAGCTGCGCAAGGGCGTGAAATTCCACAACGGCGAGGATTTCAACGCCGAGTCGGTGAAGTTCAGTATTGAACGGAATGTCTATTCGAAAATAAGAACCTCTGGCAAAACGGTATATCCACCGGCTATTGGACCTCGGGTCCACATCGTCGATCCTTACACGGTGCGCATCACCACCAAGATTCCCGACCCACTGCTGCCGAACAGGATGGCAGCGGAGCCATTTAACATGGCTCCACCCAAGGCTTATGCATCGTTTAAAGACAAATACATCACCGATAAAATGATCGGCACTGGTCGGTACAAGTTCGTAGAATTTGTAGTGGGTGACCGTTTTGTAGTGGAGGCTAATCCTGATTACTGGGGTCCAAAGCCTGCGACCCAGCGCATCGTGTTTCAGGTGATTCCCGATCCGGCCACCCGCGTTGCGGCCTTACAGCGCGGATCCGTTGACATTATCGTCAACCTGCCCATTCCACTGATCCCTGCCGTGGAAAAGGATCCTAACCTGAAGGTCTACTTCGAGCTGGGATCCACCGTACACCATATTTTCCCAAACAGTAATCAGGTGGATACGTTGAAGGACCGGCGCGTTCGCCAGGCGCTCAACTACGCCATTGACCGAGAAGCGATCCTCAAGAACCTTTACGCTGGGCATGGGAAACTCCTGACCACCGTAGTCGCTCGCCAGGTCACTAACGCCATCGACGCTGGCGCTTACCCGTATGATCCCGAGAAGGCTAAACAACTGCTGGCAGAGGCGGGTTATCCCAATGGATTCGAATTAACCTTATACCAGGCTATTGGACGCTGGTCACAGGCAGTAGAAGCGGCCCAGGTCATCGCTGGCTACTTCGACAAGATTGGGGTGAAGACCAATCTTCAGACCTTGGAGTGGAGCGAATACAACAAGCGTGCGGGCCGGACGCTGCATAAGGATGCCTTCTACTATGCCTTCACCAACCTGCTCTGGGATCCATCCTACCTGACGCAACGCTTCCTGCCAACCTATGTGAGATACCGTTACTACGATTCGAAGGGCGAACTGCGGAAACTAATAGCCGAGCACGAGGAGACTTTTGACCCGGCCAAGCGCAAAGAGTTAGCGGCCAAGGTGCAAAAAGGATTGAGGGATGAGGCCGTATGGGTATTCCTGTGGCAGCTTGACGAAATCTTCGGCATGAACAAAAAGGTTAAGGGCTTCAAGATGCGGGCGGATCACGAGATGTGGTTTGCCGATACTTATGTCGAGAAGTAGCATCTCATTGTTGATCGTTTAACGATTACATCTCTGGATTGAGTTGTAGGCATTCGTGCCATAGAGAAGTAGTGCCCATCGAATCTCCTCCACTACACCTAGAAGAGAGGTGACGAAAAATAACTAAAATGAAATCAGACTATCCTCAGCAAAGAAAGGAGTTTCAAAGTGAATCAAATAGATGAGGTAGTCCGCCGGGCAGAGGAAAAGCGAGGGTATTCACCATTATGGCTGCGCTTCATGGGCGAAGTAGACTTTGAGCTCCTTAAAGCTTACAATGACCTTTACGAAAAGATCGGAGCGCGGAGTGTCCATCTTCCATTGAAGTTCAAAGAGTTGATCACCGTGGCTGTGCTGGCGGTAGAGCATGAGGATTCCGGTATGCGAACACACATCAAGCGCGCTTTTCGCCTTGGAGCCACCAAAGAAGAAATCGTAGAAGCACTGCAGGCTGCTTACTTCCACACGGGCGCGCTTACCCTGGTGCACGGCCTGAAGGTGCTGATGGGTGTGCTGGAAGAGGAAGAATTGGAGAAGGAGACCTCTGGCGGTGGGAGTGGCGTGAGGGGTTGAGTAGCAAAAGATTGGGAAGGATTACCTGCTTGTATTGACTGCTGCATGTGGCTGTGCCACTTTTCACTCCCGCCCAAGATGAGATGACTGATGCAGCAATACATTCTCAAAAGACTTATTCAGGCCGCCGTCGTCGCTTTCGGCGTGTCCGTCGTTGTCTTTAGCTTGTTGCATCTTTCCGGCGACCCGGTTTTGCTGCTGGTATCCAGCGATGCTCCCCCGGAAATGGTAGAAATCACCCGCAAGGAGCTTGGGCTAGATCGCCCGCTCTACGAGCAGTTCGCGCGATATATCGGCGGCGCTCTCCGGGGGGACCTGGGCATCTCTATGCGTACCAACCTTCCGGTAATGAGCCTTATCATTGAGCGTCTGCCGGCAACCATCGAACTGACAATGGCCGCGATAATCATCGCGGCCTTCCTGGCCATACCGGCTGGCATTGTATCGGCGGTCAAGCGGGGCACGGTGATCGACCAGGTGGCGATGCTGGGCGCCCTGGCTGGACAGGCCATACCTATCTTCTGGCTGGCCCTCCTCCTTATCTTGTTTTTTGCCGTTCAATTAAAGTGCTTGCCCGTGTACGGCCATGGCTCGATCTGGCACCTGATCCTTCCGGCCGTGAGCCTGTCGACTATCATTTCCGGTCGACTGGCCCGGCTTGTGCGCTCCAGCATGCTTGAAGTGCTGAACCAGGACTATATCCGCACAGCGCGAGCAAAGGGGTTGCGTGAGTTCCACGTGCTGTCTCGCCACGCGCTCAAGAACGCTGCCATCCCCATCGTAACTCTGCTCGGGCTTCAGTTTGCCCGCCTTCTTGGCGGTGCCGTGGTCACGGAGACGATTTTCGCATGGCCAGGAGTCGGCCGCCTGGTGATTGAGGCCATCTTCAACCGAGACTTTCCAATTGTCCAGGGTGTGGTCCTGATTGTCTCGTTAATCTTCGTAGGCATTAACCTCCTGGTTGATTTGAGCTATGCGGTACTCAATCCGCGCGTTCGATTTGAGCAGAAATGATATGGGTGAGACGATATCCTTCTCGCTGAAGTGGATTAGTAATGGAAGAAACGACTTCTTTCGTTTACTGCGAATATCCCTCGCGCGGCGCAACCTAGCTTTCCTCATCGGAGCGCTGGTACTAATGGTCATTGTGCTGAGTGCCGTCTTCGCCGACAGCCTGGCCCCCTTCGGAGCCGACGAGCAGGACATCACGCTCCGACTCAAACCGCCAGTCTGGGCGGGAGGGAGCTGGAGCAACGTGCTGGGCACGGATGAGCTGGGACGCGACATCCTGAGCAGGCTCATGTTCGGAGCCCGCATCTCACTGATGGTGGGTCTCGTCGCGGTCGCTTTATCCGGCCCGCTAGGGGTGCTGGTGGGGCTTGTGTCTGGCTACTTCGGAGGAAAGACGGACGATGTGCTCATGCGTATAACCGAGATCCAGCTTGCTATCCCCACGATCATGCTCGCCATCGCGATAGTGACGGTGCTTGGACCCGGGCTGCGCAACGTGATCATTACGCTCAGCGTAACGGGCTGGACACTCTATGCCCGGCTCATCCGTGGCGAGACGCTAGCTGCCAAGGGTAATGATTACGTCGAAGCGGCGCGGGCTATTGGCGCTGGAGAGTTGCGCATCATGTTCTATCACGTGCTGCCTAATGTAATCTCTCCGGCCATCGTCATAGCGACCTTTGCAGTTGCCCATATGATTATTCTCGAGGCGACACTTAGCTTTCTGGGCTTGGGAGTCGAGCCGCGAGTCGTAACTTGGGGAAGTATGCTGAAAAATGGGCGCTTGTACCTGACTACTGCCTGGTGGCTCACAGCTTTCCCAGGCATTGCAATCTTCTTTACTGTGCTGGGTGTGAACCTGCTAGGCGACTATTTAAGGGATCACCTCGATCCTCACCTACGCCACCGGCTCCAGTAAGGCAATGCACTGTATATATAGCCGTTTATATTGCAAACAGTACGTTGAACGCAATATGGAGTAAATTCAAGACAAAAGGAGCGCTTATAATGAAAATTCATACTACCAGTGATGGTCTACGTTTGCACTACGTGGTGGATGATTTTACTGATCCTTGGCGTGAAAGTGAGACACTGATACTTCTGCACGCTGCCATGGGGAGCTCTCTCCGCTTCTATGCTTGGGTACCCCACCTTGCCCGCTACTTTCGTGTTGTTCGGCTTGATCTCCGGGGGCACGGCCAATCCGAAATCCCAAGCAGACCCGATGAGTTAACAATTGAGCGTCTGGCATTAGATGTGATTGAGCTGCTCGATTACCTGGGTTGCGCGAGCGCCCATATCGCAGGGTCATCGGCCGGCGGGATAGTTTCCCAGCAATTGGCCATTACATATCCTCACAAAGTGCTCAGCCTCGCTCTTTTCGCTTCCAAACCCGGTATGAAGCAGTCCAATATTGATTACAGAACGTGGTTAGCACAAATCAATGAGAAGGGGCTGCGCCGCTTTCTCGCTGATACCATTCAGAACCGTTTCGACGTCTCTCGTATCGATCCATCCTTTATCGAATGGTTTCTCAATGAAGCTGCCAAAAACGATCCTGAATTTATAGCTCGCTTTGTGACATTGATGGCGAATGTAGACTTGCGCAATCGGCTGAGCGAGATTCGCTGCCCGACGCTAGTCATTGTACCGGGAAATGACCCGCTCGGTCCGATCAGCTATTACCAAGTCTTTCGCGACCAAATCCCCAACGTCGAGTTTATTGTTTATGACGGCCTGCCACACAACATCACAGATGCAGTGCCGGACCGTTGTGCCGAAGAGCTAAAACGCTTTCTGCTCAAGAACAGTCCAATCGGTACACCCGCCATCTCAGATCGAAAAACCGAATAGACGTAAGTGCTGCGGCATTAATATTCCACGTGTCAACTTTGTCTTGCATTACGATCGGGGAATCTAATGTTTTCAGGTATTACCACACGAAAATAGTCCCGCAATTTCATTGTGAACCTCTTTCTCTAATTGAGATGATACTTCTAAGAAATAAACTGAAGGACATAACTTCCATTTTATCACTCAAAAGCCATATCATATAAGGATGTGAGTTTCATTTATCGAAAGGAACAGCTCATGGAAATCAAGCTTGACGGAAAAGCCGCTGTAGTGACAGGGGCCAGTAGAGGTATCGGAAGAGCGATTGCTCTCGGGCTTGCCGCTTCTGGGGCAGATGTTGCGGTAAACTTTAAAGCTAGTGCGGCTCAAGCCGAGGAAGTCTGTAGACTGATCCAAAAGATGGGACGGCAGTCCATAGCCATACAGGCTGATGTGGCAAGCTCCAGCCAGGTGGATATGATGATAGAAAGGGCAGCCCAGGCTTTCGATGGCCGGCTCGATATCCTTGTCTGCAATGCGGGCATTACAGGGAGTAGCGTACTCAAAGATGTCGTCAATATGACTGACGAGGACTGGAATCGGATAATAAGCACCAACCTTAGCGGTGCATTCTATGCGTCCCGGGCCGCTGCCAAAAAAATTATCGAAAGGGGAGTTGGAGGCCGAATCATCGGAATCGCCTCAGGGGCGGGACATTCTGGGCGACCTTGTCAAACTGCTTATTGCGCATCCAAGGCTGGCCTCATACTTTTGTGCAAGACTCTGTCCCTCGAGCTTGCGCCCTACGGCATTACCGTCAATAGCATTTCTGTGGGATTCGTGGAGGTTAAGAAGTTCGATTCCTCCGATCTTAGTCGTTTTAAAGAGTCAATACTCCCCAGAATCCTGCTGCGCCGCCCCGGAAGGCCTGAAGATATCGCCAATATGGTGGTATTTTTAGCCTCAGAAGAGGCAAATTGGATTACGGGAGCTGATTTTCGTGTGGACGGTGGTGAGTCGGCAGGAAGAGTGCCTTGGCCAAATCCTTAGAAACTATATTTATATAACTTTGACAGTTTTTTCATTTGACAATCGATATTCATTTATGTCATGAGAGTAATAGTGAGTTGGTGATACCATCTTTCATGTAGTGTTAATCTGTGAATTGTTCACGCTTTGTAGCTGTCCACGTTCTGTAAGTAGTTCGCCATGAAAAAGCACCCGCGAAAGACCTTATTCTCTCCATAATTGGGGAATAGCGTATCATTTTTTTAGGAGAAACCCACGGCGAACAGCTTGCCCCAGCCGTGCTGATGAAGATTGCGGCAGCAAAATTGATAGCTAGCGGTTCTTGCATTAAACAGAGAAAGGAGTGTACGAGAAATGGAGAAAAGGAACCCGCACAAGAGCACCCGCCGCGAAGGCGTGAGTGCAGGGGTGGATCGAGTAGAAGGGGTTGTTAGACGGGCCGAGGAGAAGCGCGGGTATTCACCCTTCTGGCTGCGCTTCATGGGCTAGGTTGATATCGAGTTCCTGGAGACTTACACTGCCCTCTATGAAACGATTGGAGCACGCAGCGCCCATCTTTCATTGAAGTTCAAAGAGCTGATTACCGTGGCTGCCCTGGCGGTGAAGCGCGAGGATTTCGGCATTGGAAACCACATCGAGCGGGCTTTGCGCCTTGGCGCGACAAAAGAAGAAATTGTGGAGACGCTTCAGGCTGCCTACTTCCACACCGGTGCGCTCACCTTGGTGCACGGCCTGAAGTCGCTGATGGAAGTGCTGGAAAAACAAGAATTGGAGAAGGAGACTGCCGGCGGCTAGAGTGGGACGACGTCGTGAGTAGCGTATAATAGGGAGCCATAGGATTTTCTTATAGAGTTCTTGTTAATTATTAAATTTTCCCTGGATTTTCTCTCGATAGAGCCGTCCACCGGGGTTCGAAAGATGTTGATTTATCGAAAAAAATAATATTGGCAACAAAAAGTCTTATCAAGAAATGAGGCTTTTGTTGAGGTTTCGGCAATAATGTGGAACGAAAGGATCCGGTTTTCCCCTTCATGAGAAAGGAGGTGAAATAATCATCTCTTTATTGAAAAGAAAGCCTTGGAACTATAACATGGGTGGAGTTTTTTAGTTTTGGGCAAGTTAAAAGGAGGATATAAAAATGAAAGCGAAATCAGGAAAAGGAATAAGCAGGAGAGATTTTTTAAAGTATTCCGGGGTCGTAGCAGCAACGGGGGCCTTGGGCGGTGTCAGCACCAAAAGGGTTTTAGCGAAGGGATCTGCGGATGAGCTTGTCGTTGGTTTTTCCGGGGATCCGGGGCATATGGATCCCACGATTGAGGCTGGTATGCTCGGGTGGTCCACCTTTGCGCATATGTTCGAAACATGTGTTTGGAGGGATAAGAATTCAAAACCGACCCCCCGTTTGGCTGAAAAGTGGGAGCAGGTCTCTCCTACCGCTATGCGCTGGTACCTTCGCAAAGGTGTGAAATTCCACAACGGTGAGGACTTCACCGCTGAAGCAGTAAAACTAACGATCGAGAAGCTTACCGCACCAGGCTCACGCTCGCCTTCGAAGGGTCGGCTGTCGCCTATCGCAGGGTTCAAAATCCACGATGCACACACAATAGACCTGATTACAGAAAAGCCCACACGACCACTGCTGCGTAACACCACCAGCACCTTTATTATTTCCCCACGGGCGCTGCAGGAGTTTGGCGATAAGTTTTCCACTAACCCGGTAGGCACGGGCCAGATGAGGTTTGTGGAGTATCGGCCTGGCCAATACGTGGTTTTGGAGGCAAACCCGGAGTACTGGGGCAAAAAGCCAAGCATCGAGCGGTTACGCATACGCTTTATCCCAGAAACCGGCACCCGGATAGCTGCGCTGATAATTGGCGAAGTTATGATGATCAACAACATACCACCGGATCAGTTCTCACGAATCCAGAAGAACCCGAATCTTAAGCTATTGGTATCACCGACCAACCGTGTGGTCTTCGTCACGTTGCGCTGTGATCACGAGCCCTTCAACGATAAGCGCGTGCGTCAGGCGATGAACTATGCCATCGACAAAGAAACCCTCACCAAGGACCTCATGGGTGGAATGTCGCAGGTCGCAAAATCGCCTCTGCCACAGCGTGTCTTTGGCGCGCATCCGGGTCTTACACCATACAAGTATGATCCCGACCGGGCGAAAAAGATGCTGGCTGAAGCTGGGGCAAACGGCGCAACCTTCTATTTCGGCTCGCCTAAAGGGCGTTACCTAATGGATAAGCAGGTCGGGGAGGCAATCGCCGGCTACCTGTCGGCAGTGGGTCTAAATGTGAAGTTCGAGAACCCAATATGGAGCACCTTTGCCGCCGAGATCACCAAGTTTGAGAAGTGCAAATATGATGGCTACTTGTTCGGCTATGGTGTCTCAAATGACGAGCCAGACATGCTGATGTGGAGCCACTTCCACTCAAAAGCCCCACGTCGCACAATGTATAGCAACCCAGAAGTTGATCGTCTGCTGAATGAGGCTAGGGAGACCTTCGACGAGAAGAAAGTCGAGGAGCTCTATCATAAGGCGCAAGAGATCGTCTGGGATGAGTGCCCATGGATCTTCACTTATGAGCAACCAGATATCTGCGCGATCAACGAGAAGTTGCAGTGGAGCGCTGGGCGTCTCGATGAGTATTATTTGTTTTACGATGCAACCCTCAAGGCGTAATTTTCTTGCCAGAAACCTTTAAGTATTTATCATGCCATGGCATCAATAGTATCTTTTACCCTGGATAGCGGTAGCATCGATGCCATGGCAATTCACCCCTAACAAAGGCTCTCTCCGATGACGACGGACTATCTGGCGTGGCGTAGCTTACAATCGGCTGTGCTAATCCTGATGATGACTGTTATCGTCTTTTTTCTGTTGCATCTCACGCCAGGCGACCCAGCAATGATTATGCTTGGCGAGCATGCGACTCCGGAGCAAGTCGATGCGCTACGCCACAGCATGGGGCTTGATCTACCGTTGCCCCAACAATACATCCGGTTCCTGGCCAAAGCTGCACATGGAGACTTTGGAAATTCCATCATCGCTCAGCGGCCAGCACTGGAGGTCGTTCTCGAACGGCTGCCGGCTACTTTTCAGTTGAGCGCTGGGGCCTTTATATTCGCCTTGCTCATTGGCATACCAATCGGGATCCTTTCAGCCGTCAAGAGGTTTAGCTTCTGGGACCACGGAGCGATGTTCTTCGCATTGCTTGCCCAATCGATGCCTGTGTTCTGGCTCGGCCTCATGCTCATTCTTGTCTTTGTGGTGAGGCTTCGTTGGCTACCTGCATCGGGAATGGATGGGCTTCAGCATCTGGTTCTGCCCTCAATCACGCTGAGTGCCATTCTGATCGGCTTGGTCATACGCCTAACCCGATCGAGCATGTTAGAGGTACTGAGCCAGGACTACGTGAGAACTGCCCGCGCTAAGGGCTTGCACGAGCGTGTCGTCCTGTTGCGACACGCACTGAGGAATGCGCTGATACCTCTGGTTACAGTCCTTGGCATGCGCATGGGCATCCTGCTCGGCGGTGCAGTCATTACAGAAACTGTCTTCGCATGGCCTGGTGTAGGCAGTGTCGTCGTAATCGCGATCTACCAGCGCGACTACCCTGTGGTGCAGGCCGCTGTTTTTATCTTGTCGGTAATGGTAGTGATTATCAACTGGTTCGTGGATTTTTTGTACACTTTCTTGGATCCACGTATTCGATGACATAACTTATGGCAATGGCAAAGATTCAAAGTCTACATTTCTCATGGCGCTGGTTTTTGCGGCATTGGTTGACTCTTCTTGGCGTTGCCATCATTCTATTAGTGCTGGTGATGGCGCTGCTGGCCGAAGAGTTTGCACCACGTTCGCCGACTGTGCAGGAGATTGCAATGCGGCTTAAACCACCTGGCTTCGTGCATCCGCGATCAGGCCAAGTCATGTGGCTGGGCACAGACCATCTAGGCCGCGACGTCCTCAGTCGCATCATCTACGGAAGCCGTATCTCGCTGGCGGTGAGCTTACCCGCCATCATCATATCCTCAACGCTCGGTCTAACGCTTGGCTTGCTCGCGGGCTTCTATCGAAGCTGGATCGAGATTGTGGTGATGCGCTTGGTAGATCTTCAACTGGCCTTTCCCTTCATTTTGCTGGCGCTCACAATCGTGGCGCTGTTGGGTCCATCCCTGCGGAACATCATCATTGTGTTCACCATCACGGCCTGGCCGGTATATGCTCGGACTGTGCGAGGTTTGGTGCTCTCGCTTCAAGAGCGTGAATTTGTGCTGGCGGCGCGCGCTCTGGGCTCCCGCGACTTCCGAATCATGTGTTATCACTTGCTACCGAACCTTTTAAGTCCGGTGCTTGTGCTGGCCTCTTTTGAGGTCGCGCGCATGATCCTTATGGAGTCTTCCCTGGGCTTTCTTGGACTTGGGGTCCAGCCCCCCACACCCACCTGGGGGAACATGCTCGCGGACGGCCGCGATTACATTGATGACGCCTGGTGGATTGCCGCCTTTCCCGGGCTGGCGATCATGATCACTGTCGCGGGGATTAACTTCCTTGGCGATGGATTGCGTGATCTGTTTGACCCCACGCTCCAGCACACTGAGTAGCCACATGTTTATGTATACTCAACCATAACGGAGTTGTGCTAGCTTTCTGGATTTGCCTTTAAGTTGCGGATTAATCGACATCTTTATGCAGTTTCACGCATTTCCCAGAAGAACCGAGTTAAGCAAAATTTGCATACATTTTAAAGCAAAGGGAACATTCGATTTTTTTAGTAGTCCAAGGAGGAAACCAAGGATTTGGAATTTGTAGATACCCACTTTCGTGTCAGGAGCGATGTAATTACAAACCCGGACACATGCGCGGGATGCAGGACATGCGAAGTCATTTGCTCTCTCCCCTCGAGGGGTAGAGGGTTGGGGTGAGGAGGAGTAAATAATATCTTTTTGAATGCAACTTAGTATAACGAAAGGATCTTGTATTCCCGGTATGAGAAAGGAGGTGAGATAATCAGCTCTTTATTGAAAAGGCCTTGGAATGCAAATGTTGATGAGGTCTTTTTGGTTTTGTTCAAGTGGATAAGGAGGAATAAAAATGAAAGGGAAATCAGGAAAAAGGCTAAGCAGGAGAGATTTTTTAAAGTATTCTAGTGTTGCTTTAGCAACAGGAGCATTGAGTGGTGCCGGAACCAGAATTGTTTCAGCGAAGGGATTTTCAGATGAACTAGTCGTTGGTTTTTCCGGCGATCCCGGGCATTTGGATCCAACGATTGAGGCTGGAGGCATAGGTTGGTCCACCATGCACCAAATATTCGAACCACCTGTCTGGAGGGATAAGTATACCAACCCGATCCCCTGGTTGGTCGAGAAGTGGGAGCAGGTTTCTCCTACCGCTTTGCGGTGGTATCTCCGCAAGGGTGTGAAGTTCCACAACGGCGAGGAATTCACCGCTGAAGCGATTAAGGTATCGATCGAGAAGATAACCGCGCCGGACTCACGCTCGCCTTCAAGGAACCGGCTGAGGCCCATCGTAGGGTTCAAGATCCACAATGCGCACACCATAGACTTGATTACTAAAAAGCCTACCCGACCTCTACTGCGTAACATCACTCAAAGCTTTGTGATCTCGCCGCGTGCACTGCGGGAGATGGGCGATAAGTTCTCTACTAACCCGTTCGGTACCGGCCCGATGAGGTTCGTGGAATACCGGCCGGGCGAGCATGTGCTAATGGAGGCTAATCCGGATTATTGGGGGAAGAAATCGAATTTCAAGCGAATGCGCATACGCTTTATCCGAGAAACCGGCACTCGGGTAGCTTCGCTAGAAGCCGGCGAAGTTATGATGATCAACAATGTGCCACCTGACAAGCTTCCAAGATTGCGGGCCAACCCGAAGCTTAAGGTGCTGGTAACACCACTTAACCGTGTGGTCTACGTGATTTTGCGCTGTGATCGCAAGCCATTCAATGATGTTCGCGTGCGTAAAGCCTTGAACTATGCGGTCGATAAAGAGGCACTCACCAAGGGCATCATGGGTGGAATGGCGCCAAAAATGACAGCGCCTCTTGCGAAGTCACTCTTTGGCTCACATCCTAACCTACCCCCATACAAATATGACCCTGACCGGGCAAAGAAGATGCTGGCGGAGGCCGGGGCAAGCGGCGCTACCTTCTATTTTGGTGCGCCCCACGGACGATACCTGCTAGACAGGCAAATCGGTGAGGCGATTGCTGGTTACCTGTCGGCGATAGGTCTAAATGTAAAGTTCGAGAACCCGCCATGGGGCACCTTTGTCTCTGAGATCACCAAGTATCAGAAGTGCAAGTATCATGGCTACATGTTCAGCGTTGGTGGCTCAATGGGCGAACCAGATGGAGTGATGTGGGAAAACTTCCACTCAAAAGGCGTCCCCCGTTCAATGTACAGCAATCCAGAAGTCGATCGGATGCTCGATGAGGCCAGAGAAATCTTCGACATGGATAAAGTCAAATCGCTCTACTATAAGGCACAAGAGATAGTCTGGGATGAGTGCCCATGGATCTTTCTTTACCAGCAGCCAGATATCTGTGCGATCAACAAGAAACTGCAGTGGAGTGCTGGGCGGCGAGACGCACGCTATTTGTTTCACGACGCATCAATAAAAGAATAATCTTTGCGCCAGCCATCAGCGACCTATAAATAACAGCACGATATCGATGTGATCTTTTCCCCCTGGGGTTCAACCCCAGGGGGCCATCGATGCTATGACCAGTAATATGTTACAAAGTCTTGTACGATGACACAATTGACTATCTGGCGTGGCGCGTCCATATCAATACTTCATGGGCCTTTTTACCTTTGATGAGTTCTCGTTGATGTTTATGACTGTTTTTGCCAACAATATTGTAGGTTCGAATCGGACAAACAAAGCCTTGAGGCCAGCGAAGTTCAAAAAGCCTCTTCTCGCAATCTTGTTCAGTTTGATATTTCTTCTGGAATTCCAGAAGGTTCGTTTCTTGATATGGCTTTTTCATTTGGCGGCTTCCCTCCTACTGTATATTGTATTCCATAAATTAATAACTACAATATACAGCATTAGCTGAGGGAAGTCAATAGTCATTTTATTCGGCAATTATTGTAACTAAAGGATCTTGTATTTCCGGTATGAGAAAGGAGGTGAGATAATCAACTCTTTATTGAGAAGGCCTTGGAATGCAAATGTTTGTGATGTATTCTTGGTTTTGTTTAAGTGAACAAGGAGGAGATAAAAATGAAAGGCAAATCAGGAAAGGGAATAAGCAGGAGAGATTTTTTAAAGTACTCCGGGGTCGCAGCAGCAACCGGGGTCTTGAGTAGAGCTGGCACCAGGATAGCGTCAGCGAAAGGACCTGCAGAGGAGCTTGTCGTTGCTTTTTCAGGCGATCCGGGGCATTTGGACCCCCGAGTTGAAGGCGGTGTCATCGGTTGGTCCATCTTCTCTCATATGAATGAAACCTGCGTCTATATGGACAAAGACACCAACACGGTCCCCTTGTTGGCCGAGAAGTGGGAGTGGGCCTCTCCTACTGCTTTGCGCTGGTACCTTCGCAAGGGTGTGAAGTTCCACAACGGTGAGGACTTCACCGCTGAATCGGTAAAGGTTTCGATCGAAGAAATAGCCGCTCCGACTTCACGCCATCCTTCGAAGAGCCGGATGCGGGCAATAATAGATTTCAAGATCCACGATGCGCACACCATAGATCTGATTACCGAGAAGCCTCACAGACCACTACTGCGTAATACCCACAGGACCTTTATGATCTCCCCACGTGCGCTGAGGGAGTTGGGCGCCAAGTTCGTCACTAACCCGGTGGGCACCGGTCAATTTAAGTTCGTGGAGTACCGGCCGGGCGAGTACGTGCT
>CAZTAS010000139.1:0-17395 GCA_964611635.1 uncultured Thermodesulfobacteriota bacterium | reverse complement strand
GAGATCCTAAACCGCCAGCTTATTCTTTTTTCAAAGAGCTAAAGTGTTACAATATATTGAATTCAATATATCAGAGATTACTGAAATGGGATGCATGCTGGTGGATGAGGATGCCTGACTGATTCTGTTCCCGCATATTGCATAGAGGAGAAAGTAAAATTTGGGATATGTATTAATGTTAATGGATTACCCTGTTATCAAGAATTCTTAATTTCATTCGGAGTGGAGGTATTATTAATGTATAGCATCTATATGTCGCCTCAGCAATATATCCAGGAGGAAGGAGCGCTGGACTGCGCTGGTGAAATGATTGCTCCTCTGGGGAAGAGGCCTCTGGTCCTGGGTGATGAGTTGGTGGCCGGGATCGTTAACTCTCGCCTGGAGAAGAGCTTCACCCAGTTCGGTATTCAACCTTGCTTTGTCCGCTTCGGCGGCGAAAGCACAGAAGCCGAGGTTGCTCGCCTGCAGGCCATAGTGGACCGCGAAGGACTGGACGTCATCGTAGGAACCGGAGGAGGCAAAGCCCTTGATACCAGCAGATTTGTGGCCGAACGGACTCGCCTTCCGCTGATCACCATCCCCACGAGCGTCGCCACCTCTTCCGGAGCTTCTGCAGCGGCGGTTCTTTATGATGAAAATGGCGTGCGTTTGGCCACTGTGGATGGGACGGGCCCGAGGCTCTGTCTGGTGGATAGCCGCATAATCGCTGAAGCTCCTGCCCGTCTGCTTTCATCAGGCATGGGAGATGCGCTGTCCAAGTGGTATGAAGGCCGAATAACAGCCTCTAGGATAAAGATGGATCCTAGGGTGGACGGCTCAATCAGCCTTGCTCGACATATCAGAGACGAGATTTTCTTATACGGAAGAGAAGCCCACGCCGACGTGCAACAAAAGCGTTTGACACCTGCTGTGGAGAAAATAATCGGTGTTAACCTCCTCCTGACAGCAATGGCTGGAGGAATCGGGGGTATACGTGTCCGCCAGGTTGGCGCCCATGTTTTTCTATACGCCATGACCATCATCGAGGGGGTCCACGAGTTGCTCCACGGCGAGGTAGTCTCCTTCGGCATGCTGGTGCAGCTTGCCCTGGAGCAGGAGAACGCTGAACTGCGGAACCTGATGTCATTTCTTCACGACATTCGTCTTCCGCTGACCCTGGAGGCGCTGGGCATGGGACACGTCCCAGAGGCTCAGTTGGCCCAGGGCGCACGGCGCATGACCGTCGAGGGCAGCCCCATCCACAATCTCCCGTTCCCCGTCACGTCGGAAGATGTGCTTCAGGCCATTTACCGGGTGGACGAAATGGCCAGCTCGCTGAATCGGGTGAAATAACGGCATGAAGGATCCCCGGTTAGGCTCCTCAGTGGCGGAGGAAAACCTGGCTTCTTAATGCCGGGAATGACCGTTATGGAGGTTACTTTTCATAGCTTCAGGTGTTCAATAGGATATACACTTCTCAGTGTTATGAAGAGCCACTCTAAAAGGGAAGGATAATTTCATGAAAAAGGGATACGCCAATATCCTCCACTGGTTGGCCATTATTGTACTGTTATATGCCTGTAACGGAAATGGGGAAGGCAATGGGGACCTGGCTTCTGCACAATCCGGGGAGATCCAACTGGTACAGGGCAGGGTCGAGCCACAAGAGCTGTTTTCGAATCTGTACAATCCCGTGTCCTATATCGCCGCCCCCGGGATACAGCCCTATACGATTCCCCTGGATCCTTCGAATATCGATAACCTTGAACATGTACTGAATCGATTGAACCTTACCGATCCGCCAAGTCATCTTCTGGAAAACGGATTCGCCGTCATCCAGGGCCTTGCCGGTGATCAAGTCGGCGAGTTTTACAAGCGACTGAGATCCCTGGATATTCCCATTTTTATTAGCTCAGACAGCCTGCTGCACCTCTACCACGTCCTATTTGACTACTCCCTCATGCGGGTGGAAGAGGAGCAATTCGCGCCGGCGGTGCGGGCCCTCAGTCAGGCCATGATGGATGAAATTAACCGCCGGAGGACGCAGTGGACCGGTGAGCTAGCCGAGGCTGGCCGCTTGGCCGCGGCGTTTTTTGCTGTCTCCCTGCGCTGCATGGATCCTCAAGCCAATGTGCCCTCGGACTTGGCCGCCGATGTGGCCGGGGAGCTGTCGCTGATGGATGCCCATGCGGGCTTTTCCCCCAGCCCCCTGTTTGGCTACAACGAGGATTACTCCCAGTATATCCCAAGGGGCCATTATGAGAGGACTGAGACGCTGAAGCGATATTTCCGCGCCATGATGTGGTGGGGCCGCTTGGGATTTCTCCTGAAACCTCAATTGGTTTCGGCTCAACAGGCGAGAGTTCAGACGCTGGCGGCGCTGCTCATCGCTGGAGTTATGGACATGATTACCATCGATGGGGAGCGGGCTTCGGATGTTTGGCACCGGGTTTACACGGTCACCACTTTCTTCGTGGGGCTGGCCGACGACCTGACCGTGAGAGACTATCATGATGCCCTGTTGACGGTGATGGGGCCAACGTTCCAGCCCGAGCAGCTATTGGATGAGAATACTTTCCTGCAACTTCGAGCCGAGCTTGCCCGACGCAGCCGGCCCAGGATCTATGGGGGTACGGGACAAGTTATGATACCGGGGCCTATCACCGAGGAGACTCTGAATGAGGTGCTGGAGGCCACCTCTGGGATGTATTACATGGGGCAGCGCTTCATCCCCGACAGCTATGCGTTCCAGCGCCTTGTGGGAATGCCCTACACGGGCTCAGGCACGCCCTTTACCCTGAGTAGCGGCCTGAGGGCCTTTCCCCGAGGCCTGGACTTCATGTCCCTGCTGGGCTCTGTGCGTGCAGCGGATATCCTGAGGCATGAAGGAGATCTGGACTACCAGGGATACGATCAAAGATACGCTGAGCTGGAGGAGTTTTTTGCCGGACTGACGGACGCACAGTGGCATCGCAACCTTTACTGGGGATGGCTCCATGCCATGAAGGCGCTCCTCATCCCTCCGGGTGAGGGCTATCCCTCCTTCATGGGAACCCGGAGCTGGGTGGACAAGCAGCTCAACACAGCACTGTGCTCGTGGACAGAGCTTAGACACGACACCATCCTATATGCGCGCCAGTCCTACGGGGCGACATCCGCCCCACCCCAGGAGCAAGTGGTGGGTTATGTTGAGCCTGTGCCTGAATTATGGGCCAGGCTGTTGGCACTGACCAGAATGACCCGTGAGGGACTGGCTTCGCTGGGAGCACTGGAGGCGGGGGGCGAGGGACGTTACCGGCAACTGGAGGAGATTCTGGATCGATTGCTGAATATAACGATTATGGAGCTTGAAAACCAGCCACTTATCGAAACGCATTACCGCTTTATCGAAAACTTTGCTGACTACATTGAGAATATCATGGAGGACGTTGATCCGAGAAGCGCTGAGAGTCCCATGGTCGCTGATGTTTTCACCGATATTGGCAGCGGCCGTGTCCTGGAGGAAGCCACAGGCTACCTGGCAACGCTGCTGGTCGCCTACCTGGTGCCCGACGGCCGGATACTATTGGGAGCAGGAGCTAAGATGTCCTATTACGAATTCCTCCAGCCTATTGGCCAGAGGCTCACCGACTCGGCCTGGAAGACAATGCTCCAGGGAGGTACCCAGCCTTCTATGCCCTCATGGATCGAAAGCTTCTGGAGTTCAACCAATGAGTTAAGGCAAACCGGGCAGTGATGCGGTGTGAGGCAATACGCCCCCCTCCAGATCGGGAAGAAGATGAAGAATTTATAGGAAGAGACGAATTCTTTAAGAGCCGAAGAATCCCTTTTGTAAATAGCTTGTCCCCAGAACCCTCTTCATAAAATTTTTACCCCCTCTTGGACTCCTCAGGCAAACTTTCTTCCTGAAATCAATGATTGACAGATTTAACCAAAAAGCGTAAATTAGTACTTGTAATCGTCAATGGCCTAAGAGGATGTTGTCGATTTTTTAGTCATGTTGGGGGGGCTAAAATATGTCCTACGTAGCTAGGGTATATAAAGTTATGATTGCATCTCCAAGTGATGTCGCGGCGGAAAGAAGTGTTATCCGAGAAGTTTTGTATGAGTGGAACATCGTTCATTCGGATGCACGTAAAGCTGTTTTACTGCCAATTGGATGGGAGACACATTCATCTCCAACCATGGGAGATAGCCCTCAATCAATCATAAACAGACAAGTCCTCAAAGATGCTGATTTACTCGTAGGTGTTTTCTGGACACGGATCGGGACCGCCACGGGAGAATACGTTAGCGGAACTGTTGAAGAGATCGAAAAACACCACAACTTAGGGAAACCAGTAATGTTGTATTTCTCTGATCAGCCGGTTCACCCAGCTAGTGTCGATCAGACGCAATACTTAGAACTCCAAAGGTTCAAAGAATCATGCAAACATCGGGGCATTTTCGAGACATACTATGACCTGCGTGACTTTAAAGATAAGTTCTATAGACAACTCCAGTTGAAACTGAATAAGGAGGAGTATTTTAAAAGAGGAATGGATTTTTTGTCAGGAACGGGAGATGAGAGTCAATCGACTCACTCGTATATCCCTGAGATGACCAGAGAGGCTCAGACACTTCTTAAGGAAGCGAGTCAAGATCGTAATGGTATTATACTCTGTGTTTCTTCTTTCGGTGGATTATCAATCCAGACTAATGGTAAAGGTTTCGTAGAAAAAATTGATGCACGATCTCGTGCCGTCTGGGAAGGTGCTCTCGAAGAATTGGAAAGAGAAGATCTGATACGTGACAAGGGATCTAAAAGAGAAGTATTTGGGCTAACCCGGAGAGGCTACGAAGTAGCTGAAATCTTAAATCCTTAGAAATGCCTAACAGTTATAGCTTTGTAGTAGTGGTAGTAACTTGCCCTAAACGAATGTATTTTCCGCAATACCCAGGCAATGAAGCGTATATCTCGCTCACCGGAAAAATTCGAAGTTCTTGATCTCTTTAACTCGCTCGCGAGGACCCACGGCTTAACTATCGGGGGTACCAACGGCGGGTGGCACGGACAATTTATTGTCCGTGCTGCGAAGCAGCAAGAGGTCACATTCACCTCGTCTGCCCTTAAATGTAAAGTTTTCGTGACAAACCTTCTGTCGCTATGCGACACGGACGACAAGTCGTCCGTGTCACCCGCCCCCCGCTGAATTTTTTCCTGAGAGGGCAATAAAATGCTTGACATCATTTAATACAACATGTAGATTGACACTGAGAGCACAGAGTAACATATTGAACATTGCATCCAAGCAATTGGGGAGGCTCTCTCATGATTTTCAAATTCGGCGAATTATGATGAGGCACGTGAGGGCTTGCGCTAGGTTTGAAAAAAACGCATATTGAGGCTAGATGAAGCTTCTGTTCCATAAAAAATGCTTAAGCCTCCGACCGTGATAAAGATGCCTGTGGTACAAACTCTTTTTGACATAATAAAAGATAAAACATTATAGGCAGAAATATGTATAACAAGAAAGACTTGTTTTTTGAGAATGAGCATATAGAACCACCACAGAAGAATATTAATACCGATCACACTATAGTAAAGTTAGATGAGAGAAATAAACTGAATCATCTTTCTGGGAAGGACTGGATACAAGAGACTAAAAGCTTTTTCTTTCAGAAAGGGCTTGGAGCTAATTGCAAAGAAGCAAAATATGAAAAAATGCATCCTGCACCGTTTTCGTTTACAGATGTCTCAAAACTTTTGAGATTCTTTACTAAAAGGGGAGGTAAAGTCTTAGACCCATATTTAGGAGTTGGTTCAACAATAAAAGCTTGTCTCGAGATGGGCCGTGAAGGCTTTGGCATTGAATTAAGTGAAAAATGGTGTGCTATTACTAAACTTCGACTTAAGGAAGAATGCAATTATGAAATAGATGATGAACATCTAATTTGTGACGATAGTCGCAATCTCTTAAATTATTTTAAGCCCGATTCATTCGATTTTATTGTAACCTCTCCACCCTATTGGAAAATCTTAAATAAAGATAAAGACTACAAAGCAAAAGAGCGGATAAATAATGGATATGATATTAATTATAGCAATGGTAATAAACTTGATCTAGGTAATATTGATAATTATCCAGAATTTTTGAAAGAACTAACAGATATATTCTTCAAGTGCTATGAAGTCCTTAAGAAGGATAAGTACTTGTGTGTCGTTGTGAGCGATTTCAGGCATAAATCTGAATTCGTGCCATATCATGCTCACCTAATTCATAGAATGGTTAACCCTCAACGTAAGAAGAGATTTTCTCTTCAAGGGATTAAGATTCTACTGCAAAATGCGAAAAAACTATATCCCTATGGATATCCATTTAGTTATGTCGAAAATATTCATCACCAATATATATTGGTTTTAAAAAAATAAAATGAAATTTGAACACAACCTAATTTACTTAGAAGATTGTATTTCTTTTTTGGAAAGGGTTGATGATGAGTGTGTTGATCTCATCATTGCTGATCCACCTTATAATCTTAGAAAAGATTTCGGTAATGACAGTGACATATGGGATTCGCCGCTATCATGGCTTGAATGGTCGAAGAAGTGGATTTATGAATGCATTCGAATTCTTAAACCAACTGGCTCCATTTTCATTTATGGGATCCATCATTTTATATGTTATATACATTGCTATTTGTATGAGAAGAAAATGAAATATCGAAGGCAGATTATATGGCATTATGAAAATGGATTTTCTACCTATAATAATGCTCCACAAGCATCATACGAACCAATTTTATGGTTTTCCAAAACTGATAAATTCACTTACATACCAATTAGAGTTCCTTATAAAAGCCAAGATAGGCTGAGGCATAAAATTATTAAAAATGGCAAAATTTGGACTCCCAATCCAAAAGGAAAGCAAGCAGGCGATGTTTGGAATATACCTACTCTAGCTGGAAGAAGATTCAAACATGAAAAAGTTAATCATCCAACACAAAAACCTCTCGCTTTGTGCGAAAGAATTGTGAAACATTTTAGTAATCCAGGAGACTTAATTTATATACCTTTTGCGGGGAGTGGTTCCGAATGTGTAAGCTGCCTAATGTACAATCGCAAATTCATTGCTACCGAAATCAATCCTGTCTATGTAAAAATGGCTAATAAACGATTGAAAGCTGTATCACTTACTTTATTTAATGCTTGAAATCATTAATCACACCCAAATCAAGGCTGAGAGACACTCTTGAATATTTTGCTAAGCATGATATATGAAAAACTTTCCTCACCAATTCAATGACCTAAATAAACTATTGAGCGCTTTGCTCATAATCGAGAACTTCAGTAGAAATAATATTCCTGTAACGGATGAGAATTTCGGCGAAACATTAACTCGTGAGAGAATATACACATATAGAGAAAAATTTTTAACAGTAGATGAATATCTGCTAAAAGAAAGAGAGAAGCCTCCTTCCAAGAGGGGATTTTTGACAGTTGCGAGAGACATCAGGAGGCTCTTTGAATTACTGGGCTTTGTTCGTCTTAATCCTGATAAAACCGCCATTCTTACCGGAACAGCAATTCATTTGGCAAGCGATGCGGGCGACGAAGAACGTCTTGATCTTTGGCGCGGAGCCTTTCTTCAATTAGGATTAGAGGGCAGCGACGGCGAAATTAGTCACCCTTATAGAATACTGTTAAAATTAGTCAATACCATGCCAGGCATCGAGACAAGCAAATTACTCTTGGCGCTTGAAGCAGAAAATGACTCTGAAGAGGAATTTGAACGCATATTGAGCCTAGCTGAATTGTACTTCGAAGACATAGTTTCACAAACAGGAACAACCATCAGCATGGCTAGGAATGCTGTCAAGATATTGCCTGCAATTGCTGAACAGTTGGGAGATATTGAAAGAGTTCATAATAATGCGTTTCCAGTTGGACAAACGGTAATTACTGAAGACGAGATCACATCGGTCGAATCAGAAACTGCCAGAACACGCTATGCTGCAAGGCAACAATATAGGGCCATATCGTCCGAAGAGATAGCAAGGGAGCCTGTCGCTAGAAAAATTAATCATATAAGTATTGACCTATCCGAAGCAATTAGGATTCGACAAAAGAGACTCTCCGAACATCAGAATTGTGTGAGGCTTCTTGCGGAATTAAACGAAGTTAATGGATTTGATATCTTCGAAGGGAATTTCGATTGCTTAGCGGTGCAAGGGCGATCTGCATTACTTTATGAAGTCAAAACCTTATCTAAAACTCTTGCAGACCTGGAAATCCAAACAATAAAAGGTGTGGGCCAATTAAAATATTATAATTATTTTATTGTAAAAAATCAGATGGATTTGCCATATGTTAAAGAGATAATAGTATTTTCAAGAATGCCAACTATAGAAATAATTGAATTTTATAACTCAATTAATATAATTGTTGTTTGGCTTGATAAAGACCAATTTAAGATCTATAGTCAAGATAGTAATCAAATTCAGATTTTTGACCCTAGTAATTTTATTTAAATGAGTTTTGGGTCTTTTTAGGGCCACCATACTTATTCTCCTCACTACAAGCTCCAGCTGGTGCCACCCTCCGGCTGGTTCGGTTGAGCTTTGAACGTTATCTCTTTCAACCACAAATCAATGATTTCTATTATAGATCTCTCCTCACGCTTTATAGGTGAAAGAATTGGCCAAGACTTGATTTTACAGCGTCTGCCAGATCAAGTCCTGGTTTCACATTTAAATAAATCGATACTTAAAACAATACTAAAAGATTTTTCTTGACTCTTTTTGTCTAAATATCCTTGTCCAAAACTTACCAAAAATTGACCCATATAAAATGAAGATTGTATCATCTTGTATAATCAAGGAACTTATTTGTCCAGTTCGTCTAACCCCTCTTACCAAAAAGGGGGAAATGATAATGAAAAGACGCGGTGATTTAGAATATTGGGAGTCCGGGAGCGCGGGTGGCACGGACAATTTATTGTCCGTGCTGCGAAGCAGCAAGAGGTCATTCACCTCGTCTGCCCTTAAATGTAAAGTTTTCGTGACAAACCTCCTGTCGCTATGCGACACGGATGACAAGTCGTCCGTGCCACCCGCCCACCCTCCAAATGGGGAAGAAGAGGGAAAATTTATCGGAAGAGGGGAATTCTTTAAAAGCAGGAGAAGCCCTTTTGTAAATAGGTTGTCCCCAGAACCCCATTCATAAAATTTTTACCCCCTCTTGGCCTCCTCATGCAAACTTTGCTTCCTGAAGTCCGCATTTGACAAGGCCCACCAAAAGGTGTAAATTTCTCACACAAGTAAATTAAAGATATTCTATGAGAAGCACTTTGCAGAGTAGGGGGTAAAAAAAGGGTAATATTCTATGCTGTTAATCATTTTCATAGTCCTCATATGCCTTTTGGCGGTTTTTGCTGCACTGGTTGCCATTCCCAGAATACAAACTCGGAATGTGAGGGACATCAAAGAGCGGCTTGAGCTCGAAAACAAGCTGCGGGGTACGAATGCTCAGATTGTAGTTGCCATAGTCCTTTTAGTTGGCGTTTTCTTTACATGGAAGCAATTAACGGATACACGGAAATTTTCTTATGAAACGGCAAGAATTTCTGAGCAAGGACAGATTACAGAACGGTTTTCTCGATCTATTGAGCAGCTCGGGAGCGACAAACTTGCCGTGCGTCTGGGTGGAATCTATGCCCTTGAACGCATCGCAAATGAGTCGTCCAAGGATCATTGGCAAGTTATGGAAGTTCTCACTGCTTACGTCCGGGAAAATGCTCCCTGCAAGGCCGAGGGAAACCAGTTATCGCAAACCGACAAAGTCCATGCGCATAGGACACAAGAATTAGAAAAACCTATAGAAGCACCACAAAGTGTTTTACCGCCTCTCGATATTCAAGCGATTCTCACCGTACTCGGGAGACGCAAATGGCAAGGCCAAGAGGGAGAAGACCAACGCCTCGATTTGACCAATACAGACCTCAGAAAAATTAATCTTGAGTACGCTAACCTGAGTAACACCAATTTCATCGGGGTTAACATGATGAATGCTAACCTCAGTGGATCCAATCTGAAGAAAGCAAAACTTAGACTTGCCAATCTTAAACAAGCTAATTTATGGAAGGCGAACCTTGAGGGGGCAGACCTTTTTGGAGCCAACTTAAAAGGAGCATATCTCACGGGGGCTAATCTAAATAAAGCCAACCTTAGTTTAGCTTATTTGAACGGCGCACTTCTTCCAGAAGCAACCCTCAAAAACGCTTTTTTATTGAAGGCCAAATTGGAGAAAACAAATCTCAGAAACGCCAGCTTGGAAAATACTAACCTCGGGAGAGCTAACCTTAAGGAAGTTGATTTGACAGGAGCCAACTTGAAGGGCGCTAACCTATTTGAAGCCAATATGGAAGGATCGATTCTTGGGCAGTACCATTTGCTTCCCAAAGGTCTCACTGAGGCATTTGTGAAGGGCCTCAGAAAAGGGTTGGGAGAGCCAATAGGAGCCGACTTGACAGGAGCCGATCTTCACGGCGCCAATCTCACGGGGGCACATCTCAGAGCTGTTAACCTGAAAGGGGCGAACCTAGAGAAATCGACTCTATCGGGGGTTGACCTCGTTAAAGCCAACCTAATTGGAGTGCGAAATCTGTCGATCGAGCAACTCTGTCAAACAGCGACGCTATTTGGAGCTGAATTAGAACCAGAACTTGAGAAAAGCATTCAGAAGGTTTGCCCTCCTCATGTTATGCAGGAGCCGAAGCCCGATGAACTGCCCCAGATACCATCCATAGAAGAAATTATGCTGAATCCAATTGAGAAAGCACTAGAAAGAAAGTGGGAGAATCAATAGGTTCCAGCGTCCTAAGGCCAACCTCGAACGATGAAAGGCTCTCTTTGAATTGGAAGTCATCAACCTTTGGGATGGTTTGATTCTCACCCTTTGCAGTTGAAAAAATTGGCCGAGACTTGATTTTACAATGTCTGCCAGATCAAATCGTGGTTTTCACATTTAAATAAATCGATACTTAAAACAATACTAAAAGATTTATCTTGACTCTTTTTGTCTAAATATCCGTGTCCAAAACTTACCAAAAATTGACCCATATAAAATGAAGATTGTATCATCTTGTATAATCAAGGATACTTATTTGCCCAATTCGTCTACCCCCTCTTACCAAAAAGGGGGAAATGATAATGAAAAGACGGGGTGATTTCGAATATTGGGAGTCCGGGAGCGCGGATATGATGTGCTCGTTTCACAGGTGTGACCGTGAGTGGTAAAAAAACGCTTTTCATTATTTTTCTGGTTTTGGCCGTCGCCGGCTTCAGTCTTATTTTCCTCTCATCCAGCCGTCGAGACAGGGAAGGTGGCCCGATATTGTCGGTCAAGAACTGGATGTCAGGCAGTCCCCCCGAAGTGGGCCATCCAGTATCTGATTTTGAACTTTCCGATCTGGAGGGGAGAATGATTCGTCTCTCCGATCTCCGGGGAAAGGTGGTCTTCCTCAACATCTGGGCCACATGGTGCCCGCCGTGTGTTTATGAAATGCCCCTGATTGAGAGGCTTCACCGAACCATGCGCGGCCGGTCATTCATAGTGCTGGCGGTCAGCCAGGATTCGGGCTATGGCGAGAAGGTGAGGCGGTTCGCGCGGGAGCTAGAGTTGACCTTTCCCATCCTGCTTGATCCGGAACAGAAGCTCAGCAGGTTGTACCGAGTGACAGGTTATCCCGAGAGCTTTATCATCGACAAGGAAGGTATTCTCGTTCAAAGGATCATCGGAGCTAGGGAGTGGTCGTCACCGGAGTGGGTGAGCGCAATGACACAATTGGCTGAGCGCTGAGGCCGAAGAGTCTAAAAGAAATCCCATTTTAAGACCCCCATTTCTTTGATAATAATAAATTATATTTGATAATAATAAAAATATTCTTGACAGCCAAACAGTCTCTCGGGTAAAATTGAAATGGAGATTAGAGACTTAAGGTTGAAGGAGGGTACAATCAATGAGCCCGGACATCAAGGCGGAGGTCAAGGAGCTCAACATCGGAGGGAAAATCAAGGAGCTTCGCACAAAGAGGGGATTGACATTACAAAACATATCAGAGATGACGGGGCTCAGCACTCCTTTGCTTTCCCAGGTCGAGAACGAGGTGGTTGCTCCGCCCATTGCAACGCTTCTGAAGATCTCCCGTTCTCTGGGTGTGCCCATCGCTTACTTCTTCCAGGATGAGACCTCGGTGCAAAAAGCAGTAGTGGTTAAGGCCCATCAGCGCAAGCGAATCAACCGCCATGGATACAAGGGCAAATCCCGCTCCGGATACGTGTATGAGTCCCTTGCCCATACCCGCCTGGACAAGAAGATGGAGCCTTTCCTCGTGGAGTTCGAGGTGCGGACCCGGGAAGATACCAATTTTTTCAACCACAAAGGGGAAGAGTTCGGCTTTGTGCTGGAGGGCAAGCTGGAGCTGCAAATCAACGACGAGATCCACGAACTGGAAGTGGGCGACGCATATTACTTTGATTCATCTCTGCCCCACGCATTCCGGGCCTTGGGCGAACAAAAAGCCCGAGCTGTTTGCGTGGTATACTCAGCAGAATGACACTCAAATTAAAATATCAGTGCAAAATTATCATCTTGCATTTTTCAATGATAATTAATTTCTTTTATTCCTGACAGGCGTGGACATAACATGATAGAGATCCGATTTCATGGCCGGGGCGGACAGGGAGTGGTAGTGGCCTCCAAGACCCTGGCAGTGGCTTACTTCCTGGAGGGAAAGTACGTGCAGGCATTCCCCGCTTTCGGGGCGGAACGCCGGGGAGCGCCGGTAGTTGCTTTTACCCGTGTGGATGATGTTCCTATCCGGCTGCGCAATTATATTTATGCCCCGGATCACATCGTGGTTTTGGACCCAACCCTGCTGGAGATGACCAATATTACAGATGGACTCAAAAAAGGGGGCCTGATTCTGATCAATATCGATGAGCCTCCCTCAACTTTTTCGTCTTATGTGGATTTCAGAGTGGCCACAGTGGACGCTTCGGGCATAGCGGTGGAGCACGGATTGGGAACACCCACGGCTCCCATCGTCAACACGGCAGTTCTGGGAGCTTTTGCCAGGGCCACCGCCAGCGCCGGGCTGGATGCCATTGCCCGCGCCATCGAGGATTCAGTCCCCCACCATCCCGAGCAGAACGTGGCTGCTGCAAGGGCAGCTTTCCATAAAGTGAGAATCGGATCTTGATGCTACTAAAGAAATTTCGAAATTAGAATTTCGTATTTTTGAAAGCGGCTTGAAGCGTACCTCACCAGGGAGGCTCAGCCATGAAAATCCTGGAGAAGACAGTCCCCGATGAAGAAAAGGTAGTTTCCGGATCCCAGGCAACCATGCCCGATTGGGCTGTCTCAATAGGGAATATGTCCTGGAACCGCACAGGGAATTGGCGTTACCTCCGCCCACGTTTCCAGGACAAGACACCACCGTGCAATGAGGCCTGCCCGGCGGGAAACGACGTGCAAGGTTTCGTGGCCCTGATGGCGCAAGGTCTATTCGAAGAAGCGATTCATCGACTTCTGGCAGAAAACCCCTTTCCAGGAATATGCGGCCGCATCTGCTATCATCCTTGCACCCTGGCATGCAACCGGGGGCAAATGGATCAACCGGTGACGATATGGGCCCTGGAGCGATTTGCAGCCGACTGGGCGGCTCGTGCCCCATACTTTGCCGACAAGCCCTCCGTACAGTCCACAGGATACCGTATCGCCGTAATTGGAGCAGGCCCGGCGGGCCTGAGCTGTGCGTATCACCTTGCACGGCTGGGTCATAGCGTCACAGTATACGAGAGATCGCATGAGCCAGGGGGTATGCTGCGGGCCATACCCGAGTATAGACTTCCACATTCTGTGATGAATCGGGAGATCCAGCGAGTCCTTTCCACCGGCATCAGTCTTCATACAGAGACAGAAGCAGGACACGATGAGCTACCATTCCTTCTACGGGACTTCGATGCCGTCTTCTGGGCCACCGGTGCCCCGGTGAGCCGGAAGATGAACATCGAGGGTGAGGATGCCATAGGCATCCGATCGGGCCTGGAGTTTCTTTTTGTCGTTCGGGAAAAACCGGAGAGGCTCTCAGGACAGCGTGCAGCAATTATTGGCGGCGGAAATACGGCCCTGGATTCTGCGCGCAGTGCCGCCCGCCTGGGCGCCCACTCCACTATCATTTACCGACGCACTCGTGCCGAGATGCCCGCCCTGGAAGTGGAGATTCAGGAAGCCGAGGAGGAAAGCATAGAGTTTTTATTTCTGGCCTCTCCCCTGCGCGCTGTCGTTCAAGACGGCCGCGTACGAGGTTTGGTCTGCGTGAAAAATCGGCTGGGAAAGCCCGACACGGATGGAAGGCGGCTGCCGGAGCCTTTGGCCGATTCGGAGTTTACCCTGGATGTGGATGCTGTCATTGTTGCCGTGGGCGAGACTGTGGATCTAATGGGTCTATCAAATGAAGTGGCAGATTCTAGTGGAATTTTGCGGGTCGATGCATATGGAGCCACAGGCCGCGATCGGCTATGGGCCGGTGGAGACGCGGTCACCTTCAACCGCATGGTAGTCCATGCCATTGGATCGGGCAAGCGGGGAGCCATTTTTATCGACGCCCACCTGAGAGGCGATGACCCTGTGGCTGTCTTCAACAGGGTGAGGGTAGGGGAAAAAGATGCTCTCTCCATGAGGCGATATCTTGGCGAGATAAGGCCTGAAGATGTCTCCAACTATGTGGTAAGGTTCGAGGATCTGAACACCGACTACTTCCAGGAAGAAGAGGCCCAAGAGATGCCCCTTCTGCCCAAGAACAGGCGCCGCACAGGATTCGCGGAGGTGGCTCTCGGGTATTCGGAGGGGATGGCACTGGAAGAGGCACAAAGGTGCTTAAACTGCGGTGTTTGCAATCTCTGCCAAAACTGTTACGTATACTGCCCTGACATGTCTATCATTAAAGGGCAGGAAGGGGAGCGATTCATCATCGATTATGAGCACTGCAAGGGGTGCGGCATCTGCGTGGAGGAATGTCCGCGCAGCGCCATTCTCATGGAGGAGGAGAGGTAATGAGAAAGGTCCTCATGGGAAACCACGCCGTCTCATACGGCGTTATGCTCTCCCGAGCCCAGGTAATCGCTGCCTACCCCATTACTCCTCAAACCCACATCGTGGAAGAGCTCTCCGAAATCTGTGCGGATGAGCGGCTCAAAGCGCATTTCATTAAGGTGGAATCGGAGCACTCGGCCATGGCATGCTGCATGGGAGCCTCGGCAGCCGGGGCCCGTGCCTTCACCGCAACCTCATCTCATGGTCTGGCCCTTATGCACGAGGTGCTTCACTGGACGGCGGGGAGTCGTCTGCCCATTATCATGGCCAACGTCAACCGGGCGCTGGGCTCGCCGTGGAATATATTCAGTGACCAGGGGGACACTCTGGCCCAGCGCGATACGGGATGGATTCAGCTCTATTGCGAGAGCAACCAGGAGACCCTGGACACAGTGATCCAGCTTTTTCGCATTTGCGAGCATCCGGATGTGCTCCTGCCGGGCATGATCGTTCTGGATGCCTTTTTTCTCTCCCACACTTACGAGATCGTGGACATCCCCGACCAGAAGGAGGTCGATCATTTCCTCCCCCCTTATCGTCCCCTCTATCGGCTGGACCCGGACTATCCACGCACCTTCGGCTCCATGGCCATGCCAGAGCATTACATGGAAATGCGCCATAAGATTCAAGGTGCCATGGATAATGCGTTGGCACTTTCCCGGGAGGTTGACAGGGAGTTTGCCGGTGTCTTAGGCCGCGGGTATGGAGTGGTCGAGCCCTATCGGTGCGAAGGGGCTGAGGCTGTCATGGTGACCTCCGGCACCATATCTTCCACAACGCGCATTGTGGTGGATGACCTGCGAAAGGAAGGGAAGCGGGTGGGGATGCTGAAGATCAAGATGCTCAGGCCTTTTCCGGTGGAGGATGTACGACGGGCATTGGATGGCGTGGCCCGGGTGGGCGTAATCGACCGGAACATCTCTTTTGGCTCCGGCGGCGGTTTTGCCCAAGAATTGCGGGCAGCCCTGTACAACAAAGGCGGAGAGCGGCCGCCCATTTTCGGCTTTGTAGCCGGGCTGGGAGGACGCGATGTTAAGCCGGAGGATATACGATTGATGTTTGACCGGATACTCGATCTTGAGGCTCCGGAATCCGACACCGAGTGGGTGGGGATTAAAGAATTATGATCAGCATTCCCGAAGAAGAGCACGTAAGTACCGGCCACGTTGCATGCCCGGGCTGCGGCGGAGCCCTTGCCATGCGCTACGCCCTGAAAGCCCTTGGCCCGCGCACCATCATTGTGATGCCTGCCAGTTGCTGGTCCATTATTGATGGACCTTTCCCTTACACTTCCTTAAAAGTCCCCCTGTTTCATACCATATTCGAAGCAGCCGCATCCACGGCCGCTGGTGTGAAGGCTGGTCTGGATATTCAGGGTGACGAGGACACCACTGTGGTTGCTTGGGCGGGGGACGGCGGGACTTTCGACATCGGTCTCCAGGCCCTCAGCGGCGCGGCAGAACGCAACGAGGACATCATCTATGTTTGCTATGATAACGAGGCTTACATGAACACTGGAATCCAGCGCTCCAGTGCCACACCACTGGGTGCCTGGACCACCACAACGCCGGCCGCTCATTTCAAGGATCGCCCCAAAAAGAACATGCTGGAGATTATGGCGGCCCATCATATTCCATATGCCGCTACAGCTTCCATCGCGTTTCCCGAGGACCTGATCCAAAAGATCAAAAAAGCTGCTGCCATCCGCGGAATGAAGTTTATCCACATTTTTGCCCCCTGCCCAACGGGATGGCGTATCCCCTCCTCCATGTCCGTTAAAATCGCCAGATTAGCGGTCCACACCAACGTCTTTCCGCTTTATGAGATCGAGAATGGAATGCACTACACGCTCACCGTTGGCTCCATGAACCTGCCTGTGGATCAGTACTTGCGGCTCCAGGGGCGCTTTGCCCATCTCGATAATGAGTGGATTCAGATCATACAGCGCAATGTGGACCGCGAATGGGAGACCCTGCTGAAAAAGGCCATGGAATAGGAAAATTTGAATTTCGAATCTGAAGCTTTACAGTATTGTTGACCCGCCTCATTCACGTCGAATTATTTCGATTGATTTTTAACCCGGATTTTGCAATAGAAGATTAAAAAACATGGAAAATACATTATTTTTTGCTATAGACGCGGAATATGGGCACGCACTTTTTCATTGCGTGGCACGGGCTTCCAGCCCGTGGCAATCATGGGCAAGATGCCCATGCCACAATAAACCCAGATTTTGCATTTGGGCATGAAAATACTGTTGAACAAAGGGGATAAATATAT
>CAZTAS010000138.1:10745-17434 GCA_964611635.1 uncultured Thermodesulfobacteriota bacterium | reverse complement strand
GATTGACCCTTTTAGGGTCATCCACAAGCCACCCCTTTTAGGGGTGGTAGTTGACCACGGGCGGGACGCCCGTGCCACCATGGCGTCTCAGGAGGTTGAGAAACCAGTATGTCAACAGAGAAAAAAAGACGAGGTCGAGTCCGGGTCCTTCAGGGTAACGAGGCGTGCATGGAGGGCGCACTGGCCTCTGGTTGTCGTTTTTTTGCAGGCTACCCTATTACACCGGCCAACGAGATTACCGAAGGAATGGCCCGACGCCTCCCTCTTGTGGACGGTATTTTTATTCAGGTGGAGGATGAGATTGCGGCTATCACCTCCTTGATTGGAGCTGCCTGGGGTGGGGTAAAAGCCATGACCGCCACAAGCGGACCGGGCTTCTGTCTGATGCAGGAGGGGATAGGCTTGGCTGTGTCCACAGAGACACCTTGTGTCATCGTCAACGTTCAGCGGGGTGGACCTGCTTCTGGTCAATCTACCAGCCCTTCCCAGGGCGACGTGTTCCAAGCACGCTACGGATCCAATGGAGATTATGCCCTGGTAGTTATGGCACCTTCAAATGCTCAGGAAATGTTCGATTTCACAGTGAGGGCCTTTAACTACTCGGAGCGCTTCCGGATCCCTGTCATCGTGCTGGCCGATGAGGTAGTGGCCCATATCCGGGAGAAAGTCTATCTGCCCGATCCATGTGATATCGAAATCATTAACCGCAAGCCCCCCTTGGCACCACCCGAGGAGTTCCTGCCCTTCCGTGCTGACTCTGATGGCGTGCCGCCCATGCCTGCTTTTAACGACGGATACAATCTTCTGGTCATCAGCCAGGTCAAGAGCGAAAGAGGGGATCGTGCCCGCGGCACGGAATCCGAGAACTTCATCCACAGGCTGACGGAGAAGGTTGAAAGATATATTGACGAGATCGCCGAAATTCGCAGCTATTGCCTTGAAGACGCCCGATATGCGTTGGTCTCTTATGGCTCTGTATCTCGTTCGGTCCGCAGCGCCGTGGAAATTGCGCGAGAACGTGGGATAAAATGGGGCGGGATCGAGCTGAAAACGTTATGGCCCTTTCATGCAGGGCGGTTTCGAGAATTGGCCCAAGGCCTGGAGAGGCTGGTTGTGGCAGAGATGAACATGGGCCGGATGGTTATCGAAGTTGAGCGGGCCATACGCTCTGACGGTTGCAAGGTGGATCTTTTCTCTAAGGTCGGTGGAGCATATCCCACTCCCGCCGAAATCCTGGAATTTATTCTATAAAAGAGGAGCAAAAATATGCATCCGCTGGCTGAAAAATATTTGCGGAAAGAGTTCCTTCCCTTTTTGTTCTGTCCGGGGTGTGGCGACGGTATTATTCTCCACTGCTTCTTAGAGGCGGTGGAGGAGCTAGGCATTGGAAAAGATCTGGCCTTGGTAAGCGGTATAGGTTGCTCAAGTTGGATGCCCTTTTACATAAAGGCAGACTGTCTGAAAATTCTTCACGGCCGTACCATCCCGGTGGCTATGGGATTGAAGCTAACTCGCCCCAAGCGTGTAACAGTGGTCTTCACTGGCGATGGAGATTGCCTGGGCATAGGAGGCAACCACTTTATCCACGCTGCTCGCCGAAACCTGGATATTACCGTTATTATGATCAACAATCAGATCTATGCTATGACAGGTGGTCAAGTGGCTCCAAGCAGCCCTTTACATGCAACTACACAAACTACCCCGTATGGTAACCCTGAGATGCCATTTGATGGGGCGAAATTGGCAATAGCCGCTGGTGCCACGTTTGTTTCGCGATGGAGCACCGCCCATCCCCGGCAGTTGACCCGCGCCCTGAAGAACGCTATGCGCCACCAGGGCTTTGCCTATGTGGAGGTAATCTCACAGTGTCCCGTGCAAACCGGAAGATACATGATGGGTTCCGGCCAGCCAACCCGCGTGTATGAATGGATTAAGGATAGCTGCATCCCAGCCAGTAAATACGACGCCCTTTCCCAGGATGATAAAATCGGAAAATTCAAGGTAGGTGACCTCTTGAAAGAGGATCGTCCGGATCTTTGTGAGACTATCCGGCTATTGAATCAGAAGGCTCAGGAACAGTTGGGCATGGATCAATAAGGCAGCTTTCGGAATAAAGTGGCATGAAACATCATGAGCGAAATCCAAACAATCGACATCGACAGAAGGTTTTGCAAAGGGTGCAACCTATGCTGCTACGTGTGCCCTCTCGGCGTCTTGGAAAGCGGAGCGGAACGTGGTGACATGGGATACCTCATGCCGGCGGTTGCGCGAATCGAAGCATGCACCGGATGCCGTCTATGTGAGTGGTCGTGCCCAGATATGGCTTTATTTGTGGTGGAAAAAGGTACAGATTATTAAGAATTTTATATCCTAATATTTATACCGGGCTGAATGAAAGAGACCTCTATTATTCAAATTTTTTAGCGATGAGGAATCAACAATGCGGCGGGAAATCATCTTGGCAGGTTTCGGTGGGCAGGGAATAATACTTATGGGAGTGATCCTTGCTCGTCTGATGGAACATTACAACAATCTGCAAGTAGCCCAGGCACAATCTTACGGGCCTGTGGCAAGGGGTGGAGCCTGTCGCACCGATGTGGTGATCTCGGATGCACCAATCCACTATCCCAAATGCATGAGGCCGGACGTAATGGTGTTTATGTCCCAAGAAGCCGTGCAGAGGTACCTTGGGGAAGGAGACCCCGAGCGAACCCTTGTCCTGTATGACGATACCTTGGTTTCACACATAGATGATAAATTTCGCCATTCCTATCCTGTTCCCGCCACCCATGTTGCCGAAAAGGAGATAGGTCGCCGGATAGTAGCCAATATGTTCATGCTTGGGGCGCTTTTAAACCAGGTGGTTCCAGATGGCAAAGAGAAACTAGAGAAAGTTGTACTGGAGAGCGTGCCCCGGGGTACCGGCGAAATTAACCTGCGCGCTCTGCGGGCAGGTTACGATTACGGCCAGAAGAACATCCCTGGATCCTTATAGCCGCCATCATCAAATTGAAAGAGGTATAAAATCAATTGCTGAAAATCTTTGCCGATCAACTCTTCCTTGCTGTAGTCAGTAAATTCGTCGGCCATCTTGTTAACCAAGGTAATTTTCCCCTATTTAAACTCCAAAGACCGGGGTAAATTCATGAATCCCCATCGTCAAACCAATGATCTCAAATGAGGATACGAGAAACCATGTTTCCTTGAATGGTTGATCAGGAGCTGCCCGACATGGGCTCTTATGAATTGTACTCATAAAGGATTCGCAGGCCATGGAGAGTAAGGTAGGGGTTAACCTCCTCGATGGAACTTGTTACCTGTGCGATAAGGGAAGCCTGGCCGCCGGTGGCTATCACCCGTGGATTGGTGCCCGTTTCGGCCTTCATCCGCGCAACGATGCCGTCTACTAGGCCGGCGTAGCCATAAATTATCCCCGACTGCATACTGCTTACCGTGTCCTTGCCGATCACCAGAGGAGGGCGTTGCATATCTACACGGGGGAGCTTTGAGGCGCGCTGAAAAAGTGCCTCGCTGGAGATCATGATGCCTGGGGCTATTGCGCCTCCCTCGTATTCTCCGAAAGGGGAAATGTAATCGAAAGTGGTGGCTGTCCCGAAGTCCACAACGATCAGGTTTCCGCCGTACTGTTCCAGAGCCGCCACGGCATTAACAATGCGGTCCGCTCCCACCTCCCGGGGGTTGTCGTAGCGGATTGGCATTCCCATTTTGATGCCCGGCTCCACCAATAGAGGTTTGACGTGAAAATATTTCTTGCAAAGTTCCACAAGCATGGACTCCATGGGAGGAACCACGCATGAAATGACAATATCCCGAATGGTTCGCGAAGAGATCCTGCCAGAGTTCGTCAGGGTGGTAATCAGAATTCCGTACTCGTCCAGGGTCTGATTCTGGTTGGTGGAGATACGCCAGTTGCGAATAATTTCCTTCCCCCTGAATACCCCCAGAACGGTATGTGTGTTCCCTACGTCGATAACAAGTAACATCACGCGCTCGCCTCCAAGACTATGTCGCCAGCCATGATCCTGTGTACCGTTCCATCCAGAGTTTCCAGTATCAGGGCTCCATCGTTTTCCAGCCCCAGAGCCCGCCCCACCAGCGTGCTCTCTCCATCCCTGACCCGTATGCACTGGCCATGAAGAGCGGACATCTTGCTCCATTCTTCTCTGACGGGATGAAATCCCTCCCTGAGGAGCACCTGATACCAGTGATCCAATTCTGTCAGGAGAGATCGAAGGAAGTGTTCGCGGGAGACCCATTTGCCCACGATCTCCCGGATGGATGTGGAGATGGGCGCAAGCTCTGGAGGAAAAAGAGAGCTGGGAATGTTGACGTTGATTCCTATTCCGAGGACAACAAATCGAATCCGATCCGATTCAGCCTTCATTTCCGAAAGAATTCCTGCAAACTTTTTCCCTTCGTACAACAGATCATTCGGCCACTTTATCTGGGGAAGGAAATCGAATGTTTCACGACAGCTCCGGGCAGCGGCCACGGGGGCCAAAAGGGATATCCTGGGTGCCTCGGAGGGACGGATGGGAGGCCTCAAAATCACCGAAAAATAAATGTTAAGGCCGGGCGGAGAGATCCACTGGCGGCCAGATCGGCCGCGGCCTTGGCTCTGGAATTCGGCCAGAACAACAAGCCCTTCGGCTGCTCCTTGACGGGCCAGGCGGATTGCTTCTAGGTTGGTGGAATCGATCTGCTGTAAGACCCGTATCTCCCTGCCTATTATTTCAGTATGCAGCCCCGTACAAATTCTGGATTTTCTGAGAAAATCGGACATGCACGCCAATCTGTAACCGGCTCCCCTTCGGGAAGGAATGGCATATCCTTCTTCCCGCAGCAACCGAAAGTAGCGACACACGGCAGCCGGCGAAAAGTTAAGCCGCCTGCCCAGTTTTCGAACCTGAACCCGCTGAACCCTTGCACCTAAAAGTTTCTAAAAAACACATATGGCTTGGTCTATGAATGATCGAATAAGCTTTCCCCTGACTTAATAGAGATTTAAGCGGGACTACCTGTCGATTATGCCATGCGCAGATGCATACCAATATCCACGGAGGGGCTGGAATGGGTCAGAGCCCCCACTGAGATAATGTCCACTCCCGTGGCCGCAACTTCGGCGACGTTTTCCAGCTTAATGCCTCCCGAGGCTTCAAGCACAGCGCGCCCTCGGTTTATTTGCACGGCGGTGCGCATGGTTTCCACATCCATATTGTCGAGCAGGATTATATCCGCCCCTGCGGCCAGGGCTTCCTCCAGTTGGTCCAGCCGGTCTATCTCGACTTCCACTTTTACCGTGTGGGGAATTGCGGCATACGCTCGTCGAACAGCCTCCCCAACTCCGCCGCATGCTTCAATATGGTTATCCTTGATCAGGATACCATCGAACAGGCCCATTCGATGGTTAAATCCACCCCCCATCCTGACCGCATACTTTTCCAGCGCCCGCAGCCCAGGTGTTGTTTTGCGTGTGTCAACTATGCGGGTGCTCCACGGCTGGACGGCATCCACGTAACGCCGTGTAAGGGTAGCAATGCCGGATAGAACCTGAAGAAAATTTAGAGCAACCCGCTCTCCCATGAGCAGAACCGCGGCGGGTCCATCCAGTTGTGCGATCGTTTCCCCTGCGGATACCTTCTCGCCATCGAAAAAAGTCGGCCGGAAAGAACAGGAAGGATCCAGCAATTCAAAGATCCGCTGGACCACGGGAAGGCCCGCTAAGATCAAGGTTTCCTTCGCCTCGATGGTGGCCCTGGCCCTTGCGTGTGGCTCGACCAGTGCCCGGGTGGTCAGATCGCCAACTCCGAGGTCCTCTTCCAGTGCCCGGTGGATGATGGAGTCCAGCTCAGGAAACCAGATCTCCCCGATTTTTGGTTGCTCGGCCGTCTGTGAGTCATTATGAGGCATATCGAACTATACCTCGTCAAACTAAAAAGGGGATCGCTTGATCAATCCCCTTTGAACACACATAGGTGTATTATCCTAAGCCACCCGCATCCATGGCTATGAAAATATAAGTTTCAGACCTCAATATTCAAAGGTACTATCAGGCTGGCTGGGTTACAAAGTTGATGCGAGGAAGCTCATCACGATATTGATTTTATGTCAGCTAATCAAATGCTGGCTTTCAGTTTCTCGATCTCCTTTCGGATGAGCTTTTCCGCAACGTCTAAAACGACTTTGCGGGAGATCTTCATAATGATCTCGGGAGCGTGATGGTGGAGGATGCGTTCAACTCTTGCCTCCACGAGACTGTCCACCCGAGCCGGATTTACCATATCCGAGATGGTGCCCACCAGTTTTTCATCGATCATGTGATGGATGACATCCGATTGGGTTATGCGAGAAAGGGCTTCCTCTATTTTTTCCAGAACCATGATGCCGTCTAATTTTTCGTTGAGCAACAGGCTGATCTTTTCCTCTCCGCAGGCAAGCCCGACAACTTCGGCGATTTTATCTTGAAGCGCAGTCCGCACCTCTTCGTCTCCCGCCGCACTGGAGATCGCACCCTGGAGATGTTCATTGAGCGTGGAGTTAATCCTTTCCTCATCGAAAGTCTGCTGTATCATACTCTCCAGCCGCTCCTGCATAAGGGCTGCCAATCTATCATCTCCGGCGACACGCGAGATTGCCTCTTCAACGCGCTCTCCAACCATCGAATCCAG